>JAJYYD010000160.1:3910-7912 GCA_021801305.1 Thermoplasmata archaeon | reverse complement strand
TTTCCGTTGAAAAAAAGGAAGATGCCAAAAAACGAGATAGAGGCCAAGGTAGCTGAAATCGCTTCAACACTGGGAATTTCTGAGCTTCTGGATATGAAGCCCGGACAGATTTCTGGAGGACAGAGGCAGAGGGTAGCCCTGGGCCGCGCACTTGTCAGGGAACCATCAGTTTTCCTGATGGACGAACCACTTTCAAATCTTGACGCTAAGCTCAGAACCACAATGAGGGGGGAGCTGAAGAGGATCCAGAAGAGTTTTGGAATTACAACTATCTTCGTCACACATGACCAGGTAGAGGCCATGACTCTTGCGGACAAGGTGGCACTCATTAATAGCGGGGTGCTTGTTCAGCTCGACTCACCCGATCAGGCATACAACTACCCGAAGGACAGCTTTGTTGGGGGATTCCTTGGTGATCCGCAGATGAATATGATACCAGTTGAGGTCTTAAATCAGGATGGAAAGGTATCAGTCAAATTTGGTGATCAGACGCTGACCGGTCTTGATGTAAGCGAATTGCAATTGCCTGAAGGCACTAAAAGCATAGATGCACTTCTCGGAATCAGGCCCGAGGATGTCGAAGTCGGGGACAGTAAAGGGATAAGGGTGAAGGTGCTGATAGTTCAGGATCTTGGCAGGAGGCAGATTGAGCACTTCAGGCTAGTTGATTCCGGATTAGATATTATAAGGATTATCGACGGAGATTCAAACCTAAGCGAAGGTCAGATTACAACTGTTTCACCAGCAGGGAATCACTTTTACCTCTTCGACAAGGCGAGTTCGCTCAGGATATGGCCATTGCCAGAGAAAAAATTAGAGACAACTTTAAAATAAGCATTCAACAATTTTGCTCAAAATATTGATATCCACAAAATAAATTATTTATAAGAAATTGAAAAATAAATGGATTTCTCTATGGGAAATAAAACCCATGAGAATACTTTATTTGTGTTATACCGGCATAGTATAGGTTTTCGTTGATAGAACTGATATAACTTACAGGCTGATAGTGGGAATTTTGTCCAAGTACGCCCATAACCAGTTCGAATGGAATACCCTGGACACTTGGGAGATAACCATTCTCCTTCAGATCAGCTACCATTGCACTTTCAAGCTGATTGGCGGCATCTGCTACTGTAACTGTTGAAGAGTTCTGTTCAAGATTGGAAACCGCTGCCACGAAGTTGCTGTAATAATACTCAAGGAGAGGTATATTTCCGTCAGACTGGGTATGCTTCTCCTGGGCAATCCATCCGCCAATCAACGAATCATTGAAAGTGTGGTTGGTTATGTATGATCCGGCTGATTTCAACGACGGGAAGTCGCCAGCAAGCTTAAACAGGTTTACCTGAGACTGGTTATCAACCATGGTCTCAATAAACTTAAGTGAAGCCCATGTCTGTGCCGGAGTGATTCCACTTGCCTGTGGCGTTGATATAACGTATCCTACAGATCCCCATATCGGTGCTGGCCAGTTTCCAGTTGCGTTATCGTATGGAAGCGGAACCACGCCAAGATTACTTCCGAGGGCCTTTTCCAGTGAGGACTGTGCCCACGGACCATCTATGAAGAATGCGGAATGTCCTGCCTCAAAGATGTCGCATTCAATTGTGCCAGTTAAACCAGTGGTGTCAACTCCATATTTAACAGTCCAGTTCCACACATAAGAGAAGGCTGCAATTGCCTGCGGGGTATTAACCTCTGGATAGAGAGTTGAGTTGAATATTGACGCTCCAAATGCTGGTAGCCAGGCTGCGAACCTGTATCCAGCATCTGCACCAAGATCATAGGGCAGTCCAATATATGGAGAACCCTTGTCTGAAATGTTTTTTGCGTCCATAATCATCTGGTAAGTGTTCGTTGGGGGATTCGGAACCAGTGCCTTGTTATAGTAAAGACCCACTCCGTTTGTGTTGACTGGGAGTCCGAATAGTGATCCATTATATGTCCAGTCTGATATTGTTCCCGTGGTAAATGAATTAATATATGTCTGGTTCAGGTAAGGGCTTAAATTTTGTGCAACGCCCGCAACCAATGCTTCTGCTCCATTTTCACAGGTATCCCTGTAAACATCTGGGGCCGTTCCAGCGTGGGCAGCTGTCAGGTATGTGGTTGATGCTATCCCTACGGATGGGCTATCCTCGACCGTGATATTTGGGTATGCCGTTTCAAAGGCGGTCACTGACTGGTTAAAGGCCGTCGACTCACCGCCGGCGCTACCCGAGCCCCACACAGTAATTGTTACCTGATTAGAGGTTGTTGTTGTCGTGCTGGGCTTCTTAGTAACCTCGAACAATTCAACTCCGGCTGCTGCGATAATTATAACTGCTATAACGACCACTGCAACTTTTGCCATAGCTCCACCACCAGTTTTCTTTGGCGGCGCAGTAAATTTCTTTGGCTGATTAGGTACATTAGAATCCATAGAAACAGATAACACAAAAGTCATATTTAACTCTTCTTTACCTGTTCAGAGGCTTTATCATCAAATTAAATTACACGCTGTATTTATCCTCTCATGGCCCTCACAGTTAATCGAAAAAATGGAAACTTGTGGTGCGTCGGAATAAATCTGACTTCTACCTGCGAAAGAGACACGTTTTACCTTTCATGCTCTGAAAACTGCTTCAGCGAAGGAAACCTGAAATTCGAGCGTAGAGGGGTGGAAAGATCAATTGAAATCACGACAGGTTTTGGAAAGTTCTCTTACATGATTCTAAAGAATCAATATACCAGAATAGATGGAAACGGTAAAGAGGTAAGGAATCGCAGATCTATTCATTTTGACTCCGAAGGCATAATTCACGAAATCGGAGGAAGAGAATTTATTTACCAAAATTCAGGTATTTCCCAGCTGGTTTTCATTCATGGTAAAGAATGCAAATCTGAAATTTCCTTTAAAGATGGTTTAATTTTAATAAGAAAAGACATGAACGTGCCATATGGCATGTATTTTGCAGACGTTTACTTTGTCAAAGGGTCCGGAGATTACAGCATAAACAGCGAAGGTAAAGTCAAAATCTACAGTCTATCGTCCAGTGCAAGTCATAATTCCGGTGGGACAGGAATTATATATCACATCTTCCCAGACAGGTTTTACAGGAGGGGGCAGAAACTTCCAAATCTCCAAAAGTTTGATACCAGGCCGGGCAGGGGGGATTTTTATGGGGGAAATATTAAAGGAATAATCGAAAAACTTGATTATATTCACTCACTGAACGTTGAATACCTCTATCTGAATCCTTTATTCAAGAGCCGCTCGAACCACAGGTATGATGTAGACGACTATTTCGAGGTGGATTCCCTTCTAGGATCCAAACGGGACTTGAAAGCCTTGGTCAAGGAAAGTCACAATAGGGGAATAAAGGTCATCCTGGACATGGTCTTCAACCACACCTCAGTATTCTTTCCGCCCTTTCAGGATGTGCTGGAAAATGGAAGGAAATCGAAGTACTTTGACTGGTATATATTTCACAGGGATGAATACAAGATTTTCAATGGGCATTACGACCAGAAAAAAGGATCTGAGCCACCGGCATATGAAACCTTCATGGGATACGGCTTGATGCCTAAACTCAACACATATAATGCAGAAGTAATAGATTTTCTGAAAAAGGTTGTTGCTTACTATGTGACTGAATTTGACATTGATGGTTTCAGGTATGACGTTGGTCACAGCCTCCCCGAAAGCCTGATTGAAAAATTGAAAGTACACACAGCCGCACTGAAGAAAGATATTTTGCACATAGGCGAGGCGTGGTGCCTGAGCAGATCTCTTGTCAAACCTGATTATTATGATTCACTTACAAACTATCATATAAGAAAATCAATCATAGATTACGTTAAAGGCAAGGATTCAATTGAGACATTCTATTCCCATTACCTCGAGGAAATAGTGACATATTCCAATTCAATAGACAACATGATGAACATACTCGACTCCCACGATACGGTGAGAATATTGACAACCCTTCAATCAGATGAGGAGAAAATGAGGATTGC
>JAJYYD010000160.1:0-3810 GCA_021801305.1 Thermoplasmata archaeon | reverse complement strand
CCCATTACCTCGAGGAAATAGTGACATATTCCAATTCAATAGACAACATGATGAACATACTCGACTCCCACGATACGGTGAGAATATTGACAACCCTTCAATCAGATGAGGAGAAAATGAGGATTGCTTATCTCATTCTTCTAATGCTGAACGGCAAACCTACCATATATTATGGTGACGAAGTCGGCCTCCTTGGCAATAGGGACCCAGACTGCAGAAGGACATTTCCATGGGAAAGGATCGGGTCTGAAATTAACAAATTTTTCATCAGTATAACAGGCCTGAGAAAAAGGCTGCATGAGATGAGGAGTGGGCTCTTATACGCGAGGAAAGTCCATGGTCATGACATGCTTGTTAAGATGGGACCGGAATACTCTGTAGCACTCTTAATTCAGGGAAAGAATGAGGTGAAAAGCGCTATCGATGAAGTGCTTCCTTCTGCTGAAATTCTCTTTCAAGGAAATACCTTTGTACTTTTCGTTCTGCCATCAGAAAATTTAATTGAATTCGAGAACAGTCTCACCCGATAAAAGTGAAATGGTATTTTCTTTTTTGTTGATAATTGCTTTCTTGTTTTCAACATTTTTTATCTTGATTCCATGAAACTTGAAAATCAGGTATTCCGGACTCTTAAAGCCACCGTCTATTTTGGTTATATCTAACCTGAAACCAACTTTACTTTTAACGCATGAAAAACGAAATTCAACAGATCTTGGATCTTTCCTGCCGTCATCGATATAGAGTGAACCACTGCAACTATATGAGATATAAACATGCAGAATCATCCTGCCATCTTGTATGAGAGGTAAAATTGAACCTGCTTTCACAAAAACAGGTATTTCATCCTCCTTCAGTTTCATTTTAACTACGCCTTCATACTGTGTCTGATCCCAGAAGTTAAACCATTTGCCTGATGGAAGCATGATAACTGCGTCTCTCTGATTCTTGGTCAAGACTGGTGCTATAAACATGCTGTCCCCTAGCATAAAAACGGCATCAGCCGATGGATCGTAGGATGGATCTATCCATGAAACAGGTCTGACCAGGGGGTGACCAGTTAAATGCGCCTCGTAGCTTAATGCATAAAGGTAAGGGAAAAGTGAATACCTCAAATCAAGGAACTTTCTAAAAATATCGAGGTATTTCTTTCCAAACAGCCAAGGTTCCCTCATCCTTGTTCCTTTTGAAGAATGTACCCTGAAAAAAGGGAGAAAAGTGGCCATCTGGAACCATCTCAGGAAAAGATCATCACTTGGGTTTCCAGAAAAACCACCAACGTCAACTCCTGCGAACTGAATTCCTGACAGGCCCATATTCAATATTGTTGATATCGTTGAGTGCATTTCAGCCCATGTGCTTGCTGTATCCCCTGTCCAGACAAATGCATACCTCTGTATACCGGCCCATCCCGACCTGGAAAGGATAAACGGCCGTTCATCCGGCTTTAACGACAGAATCCCTTCGTAACCAGACTTTGCCATAAAAAGTCCATATAAGTTATGGACAGATAGATGATCACCTATACCTAAACGCGCGCTGTCTGGGAGAGAGTTATCTCCCCAGAGAGTAAAAGCTGCCGGCTCATTCATATCATGCCAGAAACCTGATATCCCATTTTCAAAGTAGAAGTCATATTTTCCACCCCACCATTTCTGTGTGTCGGTCTTGGTGAAATCCGGGAAGGCGGACATACCAGCCCAAACCGGAGCATACAATGTATTTCCGTCAGGGGTATTGATGAAGTAGCCTTTTTCCTGTCCCTCTCTGTACATTTCAAATTCAGGATCAAACTTTACAGCAGGATCGATTATTGTCACCAGCCTCACACCATCTTTAAAAAGCCTGTCTGCAAGTTTCCTGATCCCTTCAAATCTTTCCTGGTCAAAGGAAAATATCCTGTAACCATTCATGTAATCAATATCAAGGTGTATAGCTGATAAGGGCAATTGGTTCTTTACAAAATTCTCATAGATGGCCGAGACCTCTTCAACACTCATGTAACTATATCTGGACTGGTGGAAACCAAGTGACCATTGAGGCGGAATAGGCGGTAACCCGGATAACATGGAATATTTTTCTATTAATTCCCTTATATTGCCAAAACCAATGTAATAGTCAAGCCCTCCAGATGCAAACTCCACCTTAATTTCTTCGGTTTGAGAATAGCACAGGTCGAACTCGGCTCTTGAAGGGTTGTCATAAAAGATAAAATATCCATTATCAGCAGATATGTCAATGTAAAAAGGTATGCTCAGATACAACGGATCGTCTCCAGGACCATACAATCCATTTGCATCATGATTCCAGATTAGGGACTTTGTGCCCCGGAGGTTCATGCCCAAAGCTTTTTCGCCGAGACCGTGTAAAACGGAATCCTCTCTGATTCTAGAATACTGGACAATACGATGCATTCCGAACGATGGCGGCAAATCTCTCCTGATGAGCTTATCTTGCTTTTTAAAAATTATTGTACCATCTTTTTCAACTTCAATTGTCAGATCATCCATTTTTATAACTGCAAAATCCTTGTCCAACGAAAAAGATATATCATCATTATATTCAGGGAGTTCTGATAGTAATGTATCGATCCCGTTAGGCTTCCACGTTATCTTAATAATACCATGTTTCAGTATTTTTATGGTTAGATCGATTCCGGAAAACTTAACAATTAACGTTTTTCCCTTTCTTTCAGAGCCCATCGCGCTTTCAGGTGATTTCAAAGTCTCATCGGGCAAAGAATACTTTTTATCGTAGAGATCCCTGGAAAGTGTAAATTGCAAGGAATCCGTAGCAGTATCATCACCAAACAAATCCTCGAAAAGCTTGATCCTTTTGATTAAATCCAGAGTTTCACCCTTTAGGCGGTATGCCAATTTTTTTAAAAAACTATGCAATGATTGGTTTTTGAGTGTAAATCAGGATATTCAGAACCGTTTTCCTCTGCTGATTATTGACCTTTTCAGGAGAAGTTAGAGGATGGTTTATCAGAATTGATGTCGAAAAACCGGTAACTAATTTATACATGCAAGGGATCGCATCATGAGTTCACAATGAATAAAAAAATAGTTTTGTCTATTTTAGTAGCTGTATTAATGGCTTCGTCTGGAATGATAGTACTTTTCAATGCGTCGAATTCACCGAATCAATTGCCCACGCAACCTGCATTTTCGCACAACAACAAAATTAGCCCACCTAAAAGCTCAAGTTTAACCGACGTTTCTAAATCTGCTAATTCATCATCCACCGTTAATTCGGTACTCAAGCAGGCAATAGAAAAACAGGTCTTGAACAATGTTAAAGCAGAAGGTCTTCCTCTGCATGATGTTTACCTCCCAGATTTTGTGTCGCAATCCACAATCGTTGACAATCACGTGACTCCAGGTTATATCTCCAGTCCAGCACCAATGGGTATTGCTGACTACGGTCTTATGAATCAGTCCGGAAGCATTGTCACATACAACTACACTACACCAAGCTTTATGGCATCCGTTACAATAAATAATTTTTCCGAACTGAATGTGATTAATGGTGAACCGCAGTCTGTCTCAATCCAGTTGAATGCGATTCTGAATAATGTTGCGTTGTTCGGAAATTCATCCTATAATTTCTGGACTCAGAACGTCATTTTCTTCAGTCCAAGAACCAGCACCGTTAGTTTTATTGACAACGTGTGGAACTTCAGTAATCCGCAGACTGCCATGACGGTCAATGCCATAAACTATTCAAGTGCTCAGGCGCACGGGCTTGGAAGAACAACAACTCAATTACACTTTGGTTGCAGCTTGCCATTTTCAGTGAAAATGCCATTCA
>JAJYYD010000113.1 GCA_021801305.1 Thermoplasmata archaeon | reverse complement strand
TGCAAGAGATAAAGGAATGCTCCATTTCAGGGGTGATTACTGGAAGGTTGCGGAAAATGTCTTTCCTGAAATAAAGCACAACATCTACACAATCCCTGAACATCCGGAGTTCCCGTTTCTTGATCCCCATTTTATAATCAGGCATGATAATTCACGACAAATAGGACCGAATGCGGCTCCAGTATTTTCCGCTTATGCGTATGAAGGTATATCAGAAAGGCTTCTTGATCCTTTCAGGTCGCTCCTTGAAAAACCAATTATGCCAAAGCTTAGGCTTCTTACCAACCGGGAATTTCTTTCGCTGGCCTGGTCAGAGTGGGAAAGTTCACTCAGCAGGAGTAAAATGGGTCTCAGGGTAAAGGAATTCATTCCTGGGTTTTCCAGCAATGTTCTGATGGGCAGGGGAATTGCAGGAATAAGGCACTCAGTTATTGATTCAGGAGGGTTTCTTGAGGACTCAATTATCCTGGAAGGACACTCGTCAACACACATAATCAACTATAATTCTCCAGGAGCCACAGGGTCTCCTGCATATTCGGCCTATATAGTTCATAATCTTCTTGATTCCGGAGTGTTTGGCGAAAGAAGAACCCTCAAATCTGATTCGATGGGCATATGGAGACTTGAGGACGTATTTTCCTGACATTGTAACCATCTTCTTTGCAATTTAAATATATATTAGCAATGTGGGGAAATATGAACAGGGGAATCAGGTCATTGATATTCACATCAATGGGACACTTTTCAAATGACGGAAATTTTCTTCTCTTCCCGGTTCTTATCACCTATTACAGTCTGATCCCCGGAATTAGCCTGATACTTTTGGGCGCGGTTGCAATAATATACAATGCACTCTCTGGTTTGCTGAGCACACCAATTGGACGTTTTGCAGACAGAACCGATCGGGATGCGCTACTGCTTGCCATGGGAATCGGGATTAATGGCGCATCAGTGGGAGCCTTTTCAATCCCTTTCCTTTACCACAACCTGACAGTTCCGGCAATAGTTACAGGATCGGTTCTCCTGGGTTTGGGACAGGCATTCTACCACCCCATTGGGGCAACCATTATTACGGAGAGTTTTGAAAAGAAAACTGCTACCAGAATGCTGGGTATTAACGGTTCGTTTGGGAGTCTCGGTAGAGCGGTATTTCCGACAATAATTGTAGCTGTTATGCTTTTCTTTGGGGATGCAAATGGCCTGTTCCTCATAATGCTGTACCTGCTGATTTTCGCCCTGATAATATATGCTGGACTCAGAAACTTCAGGAGGAACAAGGAAAAGCCCAAAAAGGAAAAATCTGTATCAAACTCCGAAACCAGTTCAGTTGTAAAGAAATACTCAAAATTCCTTTATATTCTCACAATGGTGATATTCATCAGGGCAATGTTCCTGACAGGGACAATCACCTTTGTACCAACTTTTCTTACAAACGTTTACCACAGCAGGACAATAGCAGTTGCCATAGTAACCATAAGTTTCATAACTGCTGTTTTTGGGCAGCCTTATTTTGGATCGCTAACGGCAAAGTACGGGGGAAGAAAAATTATTTCGTTCACCACTATTATTTCAGGCATTGCTTTCGCCTCATTCATCTATTTTGCATCCAATATCATAATAAGCGGGTTCTCTTTTGCCGTATTTGCATTTGTAACCTACAGCGGTTTCCCAGTACTTCTCGGATACGTCAACCAGGTTGTTCCAAGGGAGATATCAACTACTTCAAACGCACTGGTTTGGGGCATAGGCCAGACTTTTGGTGGTGCCGTGGGTATAGCGGTTATAGATGGATTCAAGGTCTTTGTTACTCTTGGTGATTCCCTGACACTGATGCTTATATTTGCACTGGCGGCAATTGTTCTTCTTCCACTGATTCCCAGGAATGATCGCCTGCCAAAGATCGAGTTGCCAGAGAAGTCACCTGATTCGTGACAGATGGATTTTTAAATTTTCCACCCATCACTGATCATGCCTGAATTTGTCCTTCCATCCGGATCAAGTGTTGTGCTTCCTGAAGAACCACAGAGAATTGTAAGTTTCAGCCCTGCCATTACGGAGACACTTTTTGAACTGGGACTTGGAAACAGGATTGTCGGGGTCTCCGCTTTCTGTTCCAGGCCTGCAGAAACAAAAAACATACGGAAGGTGGGGAGTTATGGGAGCACAAGAATGGAGGTGCTGGAAGAACTTGAACCTGACCTTATACTGACAGTATCAGGCTTCCAGAAGGAACTATATGAGAAGATAAGGGAGAAGTTCCCGGTTTACATCTTTGAACTCCCATCTTCAGTTGCGGGAATCATCGACATGGTATCAAAAGTTGGCATAGTGACCAACAGGAAGGATGAAGCAAGAGGCCTGGAATTCCAGATGATAAAGATATTCAGTTCGATAAGGAAGCACCCGGAGCTAAGGGGATATATTGAAATCGATCTTGGAGGACCTGTCAGTTTCGGGTCACAGAGCTATATAACAGATGCACTGGCCCTGATGGGAATAAAAACCATATATTCAGGATTCAACAGTGAATGGCTTCAGCCTTCCGACAGTTTTATTCTTGACAAAGACCCGGAGATCCTATTCTACGAGCCAAAGATGTATTCCAGATTCTCCGATAAACAGCTCAGGGAGATCATAGCAGAAAGAGGATGGGACAGGACAACAGCTTTCAAAAACAACAGGATATTCAGGACTCCCGGTTCACTGGACTTCTTTGCCCACCATGGTCCCTCATTCATCTGGGAAGTGCTTCCATGGGTTCAGAACATAACCGACGAAATCATGTAAAGGGTTATTAATTAACAGATGAATGTCACAGGTCATCTAAACTTGGTGAGAAAATGAATGAAGTGCTTGTAAAAAATTACAATGATCTGGGAACATCTGATGACCGGAAGAAAATTCTTGACTGTTTAATCAATGTTTTCGCCACTATATCTCCATTTTCAGCTGTTGAGAGATATTCCAGGAAATTGTCCCACGATATTGACGAATCTGGAAGGATATTCGTGATTGGCTTTGGAAAAGCGTCTCTTGCAATGTACGAAGGGATCAGGGAGAAGGTTAGGGAAAAGCTTTGCTACGCCGGAATTATTGTTCCCAAGGATCAGGAAGTTGCTGAAAATTTCCCGGAACTGGAGATACTCAGGGGAACACACCCGGCAGTAAGCGAATTGAGTGTAAAGTCATCGGAAACCATTTTGGGACATCTGAAGAACCTTGAAAAAGAAGATCTTGTTCTAGTTCTCATATCTGGCGGCGGATCAGCCCTTTTTGAAGTGCCTGAACAAGGGATTGATATCAGGACACTGTCATCCATTTCAGACTGCATGATGAAGAACGGTGCCGATATTTACGAACTGAACAGAGTAAGACAACTGATGTCCTCCGTAAAGGGGGGAAAGCTTGCGGGTGTCCTCAAGCCTGCAAAAGTCAGGTCAATGATAATATCGGATGTTACCGGATCTCTCCATCATAGCTTCCGGTCCCTTGGTGAAACCTTCAGGAAATGAAGAGGTCAGGAAGATTATGGCATCTTATGGCGACAGGTGCAAGGAGATAGGAGCGCTTGAAAAAATAATGTCAGGTCATGATTCAGGGCGACAGGAAATGGGAGATGTGGAGAATCTTCTTGTACTGAAGAATTACGATTACGTGAAAGGCGTTAAAGATTTTCTCCTGAAAAATGAGAAGAACGTAGTTGCATGGGAACCAGGCGTTACAGGAGAGGTTTCAGAGGTTGCCAGGAATCTTGCATCTGTTGCCAGATCAATGTATTCCCTCTTCAATGGATCATTCTGGCTTGTATTTGGAGGGGAGACAACCGTAAACGTTACCGGTAAGGGAAAGGGAGGCAGGAACCAGGAGCTTGCCCTCAGGTTCATGGATAACATGGAAGATGGTGAGCAGTTCACTTTCGCAAGCATAGGCACAGACGGAATTGACGGTTACAGTGATGCCATGGGAGGCATTTCTGACAGCACACTGAAATCCAGTATCCAGAGGCATGAATTGCTTGAAACATTGAAAAACAGCGACAGCAACACCCTTCTGTCAAGATATAAATCTGCCATTGTCACAGGGCGTACGGGAACAAACGTTTCAGATATAATGATATTGCATTATGGTGGGAAAAAGGGAGGAATTGGAATTGATAATACTGAAAAATGAGGACAGGACCTTCACATACTCTGAAAAGGATAGAAGGATAGGAACCGGCAATTCTTCAGTAATGGTGCCGCCAAATCTCATTATTTCGCCGGGAGATATCATAAGTACAAAATTGGGACAGTATACTGCACTCTATTTCCAGCCTCCCGAGTTCGGCAATGTCTGCAGGAGGAACGCCCAGATAATACAACCTCACGATGCATCGTACATGATTTTCCGGTCAGGCGTAAGGGCCGGCAGCACAGTACTGGAAGCTGGGGCTGGATCCGGGTCACTCTCTTCTTTTATATTATGGTCAATTGGCAGTACCGGGAAGCTTGTAACAGTTGACAACAATCAGGACAACATTGCTGCAACAAGGGAAAACCTGGAGAAGTTTTATGATCTCTCAAACTGGAATGCTTTATTGGGTGATATACGGACGCAGAAGATTGATGGTAAATTTGACGCTGTTTTTCTTGATATACCCGATCCATGGAATGCTGTTTCAAACGTCATTGACAGCGTGAAAATGGGAGGTGTCATAACAACTTATTCTCCCAACTATAACCAGATGGAAAAAACTGTTATGGAGATGAAGGGTTTGGGAATGCTTGTCCTTGAAAACACTGAACTCATAAGAAGAAATATGCTGGTCAGGGAAGGATCAACCAGGCCGGATCATAATTCTCTCTGGCATACAGCTTTCATAACTTTTGCCGTAAAAAGAAGCAGTTCTTCCCTGAAACTGTAGCCCTTAAAAATCATAAAACACTGAAAATTCAATGGTTAAATAGTTGTTTGGCATGAATAGCTGTAATGGTTGAACTCATCTGCGACACATGTTCTGGGGATGGGCATATTGAAATCGATGGCCATGAAGATATATGCCCTGAGTGCTTTGGCTTAGGCGTCGTGAATGTCGATGAAAAAGATTTCAAGAATCCGGCAAACATACCTTCCAGGCAGAACATAAAGAAGGGCATCTACATGCTTATTGGGGTCCTGGCAGTTTACTACGTCCTGTTTTTCATATTCCAGTTCCAGTTCAAGATCGGGATGGTCTCAAGCGTTATAATACTTATAACTGGACATGTCGTGGCTGTAGGTGTATTCCTCATATTTTTACTTTACAAGACAATCAATGAAAAACCGGTGGAAAGAGCCCAGTGAAATTCTGGAATACCGTGAAAGAATTTAATAACCCTTTGATAGTTGCACGTTCAACAGGATGAAGCCATGACTGAAGCGTTAGACTCCCAGATAATAATCTCCGGCCCGGTATATGGGAAACTTGGAGAGATCTCAAGGAAAGTCGATTACAAGATTCTCTGTTCCCAGACTTTTGACGCTGACCGTGTCCAAATTGCCTATTACATACCGGAATCCATGGAAGAGAGGAAAGATGTGGCGCTTATCCTGCACATGCTCAAAGCGGAGAAAGTTTCTGGAATATGGAATATAAGACTTAGTGAGGAAGAGAACTCCGGATTGAATATTATATCGGATTTTATACGTATACATTCAGTGGTTCTCGATGCAATTTTTGTTTCCCATGGAATGTTTTTTGCTTACATGAGATTTAATGAGACTGAACAGGAAGAGGTTTCCGACGTAGTACTAAGAAGAATTGCCATGGATGATGGATATTCTGTTGTATATCTTGGAGAATCACCAGGTAATCTTAACATCATGAAATCACTGTCAAAGGAGATTCAACTGTTCTTGATCAGGATTGTTTCACAACCGCCTTCTGAAGAACTCACCAGCCATAACAATCCAATGGGAAAAACCTGGAAAAGAGTTATAAAGAGTGTTTCTCCTGATGACCTTATAAACGCAGTATATCTGCCTGCTGAAAGTATTTCAGTGCCTGGCTTTACGACAATAAATGAAGAAATGCATCTTTACGAAGGGAGCGTAAAAAACCAGCTTCTGGTCTATCTGAATCGTGAATTTAATAAGAATGGGATTGTCACTTTTTCAAGAACCCAGAGAATCGAGAATGATGTTTTCACTATGGACTTTGTCATACCGGAAGACCAGGTGAAACAATCTGTGAAGATAATGGGGAAAATGTTTGCAATGTTCCCCGACTGGAACTGCAGGATTGCATTCGCTTCCAGGCTGGAGGAAGTACTGGAGACCGATCTGGTGCTTCTGTAACTCCTATTTTATTATTCCTTTTTTTAGCACTGCCACCTCGAAATCCAGTAGATGCTTGTATTCCCTGCTGGGTGTCACTGTAACATAGTTGCCCGTAAACTGGAGCTCAGTATCTTTCTCCCCTTTCAACCCGTCAACATCAAAGGTCATTGATACCAGCTGGTCTGCATCCTCCGGCTGGGGCAAGTCGGTGTATACCCCAGTTTCGCCTTTCTTGTCCTTTTTCTCAGCATAGCTGAATGTCACGGAATACCTGAACTGCCCCGCTTCATATACAACAGGTTTGTCCGGGGACCCCAGGGCGTTTGCCCAAAGGACCTGGAGGACTTTTTCAGAATCCAGCTTTACCTCACTTTTCGGCATATCACTATCTGTTTTTGAGAATTCCTTCTTGAGCTTGCTTTCCAGGTTTTCTATCTCTCCCATATGACATTATGATACACCTGTATGAATAAGTTTAGCTTAGTCACATTTGAATTTGCAGTAATGTTCTCTTCATCTCATGACAATTAATTTTTCAGGATATGATGCATTTTAATAGTCCGGTAAAAATGTACTGACTCCAGAAAGTCCTCTTTCCGGAGTAATGGGAAGAAGTGAATTCAAATCTCATCTCCAGCCATGACTGCTTATCATCCCTTGCGTCTCTTCATAAAGATATAAGCTCCGGATAAAACTAAAACCGCTGCAATTCCTCCCACTGCCATGTATATTTCTATTGATAGATCTATTCCTGATTTATAACCGGTAAAAGATCAATTGACAGTTTTTTTACTGAATATTCAATTTTTCGTGAAACTTAATCAAGAACTGTTTTGTATGATCATCTTGGAACTGAAACAGAAATATCAACCCTCATGAGTGATTTAAAATTTGGTAGCTGATCATTGTCTGATGCTCATTATTACTATGTTCTCGTTATTTTTCCTGCGGATACTTTGATATTGCTTTGTATGCGTCATTAACATCTTACCTTCTGCCTGCTTTTACCATAATTTAGCACCTCTGTTCCAAGTTCTGTTATTTTGTTGTCCTGGTCAATGAGATAAAACTCCTTCAAAGTGGCCGCCATTTCAGGATGATCAGTAAGTTTGTCCATATGACATAGTGCCCCTATGGTGTCCTGACCAATAAGCCTGAAATAATTTGCCGGCGTTACCTCCTTCAGGATGATATCGCCATTCCTGTTGATCTGGTAATAGGTATGATGCTTATGCACCTCCGCACTCTTCTTCAACTTTGCTGCAGTACGTTTGATTGATGTATTTTCATAAATGTCAAGAAGTCTTAATGAATGGAGGCGTTTCAAATGCTCGGTAACCCTCATCTGCGGAATATCCGTATATCTTGTGGTGTTCTTGGCATAATCCACCTTCGCCAAATGCATATGACGAAGCACTTTCAGCATCTCGGGAGATTTCAGCACTTCGAGCAGCGCTTCATCTGAAGAATGTTCGACAGCCATATTTAACCCGTCCTTTCCATGTGTGATTTCTGCTATGACATAATCGAAGAAATACTTCTCTGGATTTATGAAACCTCGTTTCCCGGAATGCCAATTCGTGGTCCAGGTTTTTCCAAATTTTCCGAGATTATAAAGCAAATGGAATAAATAAACCTGATTTGCAGCTCAGGACCAAGTTAATATATT
>JAJYYD010000140.1 GCA_021801305.1 Thermoplasmata archaeon | reverse complement strand
TCCGATCTGATCCTATGAAACCAAGTGCTGTGGCCTGATATACTATGACAGCAACCAGTATCACAACAAGTGCCACCTGTATAATTCCTATTTTTTTAATGAATCTTCTTTCGAAGAACGAATTGAGTATGAACCATAATATGAAGATACCTGTTATGGAATAAACGACTATGCTGTTCAGGAGGCCGGTGTATCCAAGGGCTGTAAGAATGCCAGGTATCACCTGGAAATTGAACTCAACAAAAAATATTGCTGAAAAAGCAGCCAGTGCTGTATTAGCGATCCACATGGAAAATCTGGAAATAAAATACCTTACCGAGCTTGGCCCTATGGCCATCTTTACAAATGACGGCCCTCCAACAGCGTGCATTCCCTTTAAACGAACCTGGTGGTACATTACATTGTAAATCCGGGCCATTAGGAACGAAAGGGCAGTGGCCAGGAGCAGCGATATGATTGACACAATTGCATACTGTTCCACATTAACTGGAAGTATTATGAACAGTGGTGATCCGATGGTGGAACCTACGCCAATGGCAAGAAGGATGTAAAACCCGTATGTGGGGTTTGGAAGGCCATGGCTGGATGGCCTGCGGAACCTTACAATAAGGGATTCCGGAAGTATTGAAATAAGTGCAATGCCGGATATGACCCCAATCACCGAACCCAGGAGATCCATGATAAATCCCGGAACCATGTCATGAGCCAGGTTGGTCTTCGTGAGACCCCCGAGGAGATAAGATGCTGAGAATATCAGCACTATTATCCCAAGTGCCACGACGATTATCTTGAAAACAAGCGGGATGATCTTGGAATAGCTGAAGTTGATCCTCATTTTAACCAGAGACCAGAAGCCCAGCTTCCTTCAGGTTTCCCGATGCCTGTCTCAACATATAAAACGCCGAGATCAGCATAAGGATGGATATGAAGAAATCCACGATTATGATTACGCCAAAAAACCCTATGGTGTTCGAATATGTTAAAATAAAATTCTTGAAATAGTCAATAATCCTGGACGGATCTGCCACTGAGAATATTGACGGTATTAGGAGGTTGAGCCCTATGAGAAGGAGGAGTCCTGCGAAAACGATCTCTCCAATGGCCATGAAAAGGAGATTCCTGAAATCCACTGCCTTTCCCTTCTGGATAATTTCCCTGAAATTGGCAACATCCTCATCATAGGAATCAAAAATTCTTCTTCTCATGTCATTCTGAACCTGCGGGTCATTCCTTCCGAGTATCATTATTGACTTTATGTCAAGGAACAGCCTTTCCATAATTGGGTCAAGAGGTTCTTCTTTATCAGCCATAAAATTTCTCCTATGGCTATTTTATCATGCCTATATATCTCTTTTCGTTGTTCCTTTTATTAATCTATCCGTGAAATCCTCGGTACGGGAATGGTATTTTCGGGGTTCCGACAGGAATGCGTCGTGTTGATTGAGACTACAGGGAATTCTTAATAAACTTTAATGCATAGCCACTTAATGGCTCAGAGTGATATGCAGGAAGAGATGGAATACGCACGCACTCTCTATTACGCATTAACTGATCTACTGGATGCCATTTCATATTCCGACAGGGCTATGGAAGACCAGAAAGATCTCGAGGAATTTAACAACCAGATTAAGGCAAGAATGGACAGGGTTGACAGGATAAAAGATGATATTTCAAAACTGCTGAAAACTTTCCAGGAGGAATCCGGGTCAACAGGTTTTCAGGAATATGCCGACCAGCTTCTGGAGTTCACAGGAGTACTTCTGGGCAGGTATAAGGATAAAGTCTCGAAGGATATTGCATCAAACCAGCAGGAAATCGTAAACAGCGTTGAATCAGACAGATCCAAGGCAACCAAGAGTGCAGAGGCCTTTCTTGCCAGGGATCCGATTCCGGTGAACGAAAGGAATTTCTCAATAAAATTCACTGAAGGGGCATACGACGTGAGGATCAAGAACAGGTGCCCGAGGGATATATATTATGAATTTGCAGCCAATACCAAAAATTCTGATCTTCTGAAATCCCAGCTTTATTTCGCGGCCCTGTCCAAAGGATACAAGATTCCTGTAAGAACTGCAGAGACCTGGATAAGCAAGGACCCGGCAGTTGACTACGAGAGGATGGACCGATACTACCTGGACTCCGCGGAACTCACCAAGCAGAATCTTTCCGTGATATTTGTGGACCCCGAGAAAGAATCGCAGTTCAGGATTGTTCTCTCAAGAGCTGATTCAAGCATTTTCCTGGACGTGGAATACAGTGACAAGCTCCAGAAAGTCGATGTAACATCTCAGCCTGCACTGAACAACAAACTTGAATCAGGGGAACTTACAAGCATAATGGATCGCCTGACAAGAAGCATTGCCGACCTGCAGGAAAAGAAACTGAAATTATTGAAACTCAACCTCAGGGACAACGACGTCCTCACAAAGATGAACTATTTTGATCTCATTATAACAATTTTCGGCATAATTGAGGAGGATGTGTCTAATTTAATCACAAGGCTTCTGGCAGGTGAAAAGATTACCATATCCGGAAATGATGTACTTGACTCCGAATTCATGAAGGACAAGCTTGCAATGTTCGAGGAGAGGGCAAAAGAAGTGGCCGCTGCCATAGGCATGAACGGTATAATGGACAGGATCAATCTTACCTAGTCCAGGCAAAATCAGTTGCTGGCTTCCTTTCCTGGCCTGTTTTTCAACAATTCTGACTCTGTTGTATAAAACGCATTGATGCCTTCCGACCTCAGGAGGCCAGACCAGTGAGCACTCTGAAGCCCTTTCCTGCAGAACAGGAGGTAAGTTTTCTCTTTTCCGGTGCGAAGAATGAATTCCTTGAGCCTGGAAGGATCAACCTTCTGTGCATCAGGCAGCACAGGGCCTTCCCTTCCGGTACCAAGATCAACCAGTATGGCATCAGGAGGGATTCCGGAAATGCCCGGCCTGTTTGAAACCAGGGTACGGTAGTATTCCATAAGTTCAGAAGATCTAAGGGTCACAGCATTATTTACTATGGAATCCGTTAGATCATAATTTTCCATCTCCCGGTTCATGTCTGAGGACCTTGCCTTGATGACTGGCCTGTCTGCAAAAAGTGCACAGTACTCCCCCATGTTCTCGCCTGTAAAAGTGCCTATCCGCCTGGCAAGGTCGGTTGTGTCATCCTTGTCCCATGAAATAATCGGCCTGTATACCGGGAAATTAATCCCGTTTTCTATTGCCATTAGGTTTTCAGGGGTCTGGGACGAAACCTGCCCCAAACATTCTCCGGTAACTATGCCGCATGAACCATCCCGGACTCCTATCTTCCTTGCAAGCATGTAAATTGCCCGCTTGAACTCGACATTGGGCATGGTATATCTTCCTGAAAGAGTGAATTCATCGATCAGGGGGGAGCAGTCCAGGATATGGATTCTAGCATCATAACCGTGTCCCCAGTCCTCGAACAGGGGGATTATGCTTTTTAAAAAGCCTGAAGTGTCCTCTGGATGTGCAAGGGAACAGAAAACCACATCAACAGGGCAGCCCCTTTTCATCATCTGCCATGCGGCTACCGGTGAATCGATTCCACCTGAGACCAGGGCAGTTAATTTTCCCTCGGAACCCAGCGGAAGACCACCAGGTCCCTTTATCCTGGAATTGAAAAAATAAACCCTGTTGTCCCTTACCTCAACGAATATCTCCACATCCGGTTTCTCAAGATCAACGCCGGAACTGAACGGGTATAACGCGTCACCTATTCCATTGAGTATGTCAGTACTCCTGAATTCATGGCTTCCTTTCCTGTGTGATCGCACAGCATAGGTCTTTCCTGAAACCTTTGCAGAGTAGAGTTCAACTGATCCACTAACTATATCATGGAGACCGCTTATCTTTCCGGTCATGGAAAGTGAAAACGTCTTGATGCCCATTGTTCTTTCGAGAACATATGAAACTATGTCATCCCTGGAGAATGATGACAGGTATATCCTTCCCTTGTCTCTCTTTATGACAGCATTCTGTCCTTTCTTCCTTAGGCCGGCTAAAATGTTCCTCACAAGTGCCTGTTCCATGCTGTTCCTGGCCCTTGGGCCCTTCAGCCCAAGTTCTGAATATCTTATTATGTATACTGGCTCATCAAAAATCATCTGGAATCACTCCTCATCACCATAAGATCGGGGTGTTTCCGCATGAATTCCGTAAGCCCCCCTTCCAGTGAATATGTGTCTATCCCGTATTTTTTTGAAAAAACTGAACCCAGCCTGAGGCTTTTATGGCCCCTGGAACATACGAACACTATTTTCTTTCCGGAAAGACCAGTTTTATTTTCGGCGGAAGTGCAGAATTCTTTATAGATCACGGAGTTTACAATCCGAAATCTCTTAAACATGGTTGAAGGCCTGGCATCCACGACAATCATGTCTCCGCTCTTTATGAAACATGCCATATCATCACATGAAACAATTCTGCAGGTCATGGGAAATTCAAGGTAAAATCCTGAAAGGTTCATTAAGTGATCCAACGAGGATTGGCCATTCCCGTATAATCCATTTCCTGGCAGTTGCCTCCCTTAGCTTTTCCGTTACATGGGACCAGGCAGAAAGGTCATCAACCTCGTACAGTACAACGAATTCCTGGTCCCCAAGCCCAAAGCTGTATGTAGTGTATGACCTTATATCCCTGTTTTCCGGATGCGAAACTGCCATCCCTATATGTTCGGCTAGTATTTTCTTTCTTTCCTCGTAGTCGATGAGGTACCAGTCCACGGTCTTGCTCATGGGGTATGCAACAAAATACGGTGAAGGATCATTATGTAACGTATCTTCCAGGGTTGCTTTCCCCTTCAGATAGGGGGAATGTTCGTAAATCGAGATCATGCTGAAAGAAGTTTCCGCCATACCCCTGAAAAGAAGGTTCAGGCCAGCCTTGAAATCGTAAAAACTTTCAGGCTTGTAAGAGGATACCCAGAATACAAAATCGCTGTCGTAACGCAGGGACCTGTATGAACGTATATTGATGAAATTACTTCTCAGGAGTTCCAGTTTCCCGTCAATAACATTTTCCAGGGTCGCTATTTCATCTCTTTTTGAGTTCCACAGTTTCTCAGTACCCTTGTAGGAAAGTATCATTGTATAGATTTTATTGGCCAAAATTATCATCCGCATATTCCCGCCAGTTTTAAAAATATTGCCAGTGTTTCACCATCGGGAATGCATGGGGATCGAAAAAAGGTCAAATGGCGGTTATTATCATGACAATCAGTTTCTCACAAAGTATATTAGCCCAGTTGTTAATATTATGGTATGTCCGAACAACCATATTTTGACACTGTCAATGCAGTGGAATATTACGTGGGATCAGCCAAGCAGTGGGCATTTTTCCACCAGAAAGCAATGGGATTCAACCTGAAGGCATACGCAGGTCCAGAAACTGGTGTGAGAGACAGGGTATCATATTTAATGGAACAGGGCAATATCAATCTCGTTTTTACATCCTTCCTTAACCACAATTCACCAATAGCAGAACATGTCAAGCTTCATGGCGACGGAGTCAGGGATATATCACTGAAGGTCCCAAATATAGAGGAGACCAATGAATTCGTGGCTAAAAGGGGTGTTGTAAAACCGGGGAAGATAGAAACTGTGAAGGGCGATTTCGGGAAGATCAAAAGATCAGTCATACCATCCTATGGAGACACCATACATTCTCTGGTGGATGTTTCAGAATATGACGACATGGTTCCGCCCGGATTTGAACCATCAGACATAAAAGAGAAGCCAACAGGACTCAAGAGGATCGACCATGTTGTTGGTAATGTCGAGGACAGGAAAATGGATTCCTGGGTGGATTATTACATAAAGGGCATGGGGTTTGAGCAGCTCGTGACCTTTGACGACAAGGACATCAGCACAGAATATTCATCACTCCGGTCGAAAGTGGTGCAGTACAATGACAGGAGTATTGTATTCCCCATTAACGAACCCGCACTTGGCCTCAAGAAATCCCAGATACAGGAATACCTGGACTACTATAATTCACCTGGGGTGCAGCATATTGCTCTGGAGACAGATGACATCATAAAAACTGTAACCGAACTTAGGCAGAGGGGCGTGGAATTCCTTTACACACCGGCAAAATACTACGACACGTTGACCGAACATGTGGGCAGTATCGATGAAGACATTGAGAAGCTGAAGAATCTCTACATACTCGTGGACAGGGATGAATACGGGTACCTGCTGCAGATATTCACAAAGCCCATGGGCGACAGGCCAACCTTCTTTTATGAAGTTATTCAGAGGAAAGGCGCAAGATCATTTGGAAAGGGAACCTTCAAGGCGCTTTTTGAATCCATTGAGAGGGAGCAGGCAAAGAGGGGTAACCTCTAAATCCCCCTGTTCAGGGCAATACAATTATCATAAGCCAGAAAATTAAAAAAGGAAACAGTGATAGAGACATTGTTACCGGCCTGAAACAATAGCTGGATCGGGGAATAATTTCAATGAAAGTTGCAAGGATCAGGAGCGATGAAGGAAGATATACAGCGGTATTCGGCAAGGACAGGTGGATCGACGTATCTGCAATACTGAACGACACGGGTGACAATATTGAAAAGTCATTTTTCTCCACCCTTACCAGGAACAGGGACAAGATTTTGAAATTCATAGAGGAGACACCATCTGAAGATCTTGTAGAGGTTGTTCCAAGGACATTTCTCATTCCGGTTCCCAGAGTGAACCAGATCCGTGATTTCTATGCCTTCGAGGATCATGTCAGGAGGGCAAGGGAGAGGCGCGGTCTTGAAATGGTCCCTGAATGGTATGAGATTCCAGCTTTTTACTATTCAGGAACGTCCAACCTTTTTGGGTCCAATGACGGCATACCTTATCCGTCTTATACTTCAGAGCTGGATTATGAGCTGGAAGTGGCTGCAGTAATAGGGAAAGAAGGAAGGAATATACCCAGGGGAGAGGCCAAGGACTACATTTTCGGGCTGGTGCTTGTCAACGACTGGAGCGCCAGGGATGTCCAGAGGAAGGAGATGAAGATCGGGCTGGGTCCGGCGAAGTCAAAGGATTTTGCTACATCCTTCGGCCCTTACATTACAACAATGGATGAATTTGCTGACCTGACAAACAGTGAGGGCAAGATAGACGTTTCCTTGTCAGCTTCGGTCAATGGAAATACTTACTCCCAGGGAAATCTCAAGTCAATTCACTGGGATTTCGAGGACATGATCTCGTGGGCATCCCAGGATACCACGCTGAGGCCGGGGGATATAATCATGTCCGGGACAGTGGGAACGGGCTGCATACTCGAGATTGGCCCTGAAGAACATGGGTGGCTCAAGAAGGGAGATATTGTAAGGTTCCATTCAGAAATGCTTGGAGAAACATCAAACAAGATAGTTGAGGGATAAAAATGGTGTATTATGTAAAACAGGGTATTGTACCCCACAGCAGGCATACATATGAGGACAGGGAAAAAGTGAGGAAGGAGGAACTCTTTGGTGAGGAGAGCTTTGACGGCCCATATTCGCTCATATACCATGTGAATGAACCAACAAGGGTCAGTTCCGTCAAGCAGGAGAAGAAACAGGTTTCAGCAGGTACGGATGCTGCCATGCTTCACCGTCATTTCAGGACGTCTGAAATTGATTATTCAACCGATCATTTCAGGTCCAGGGAGGTTATACTTTTCAACAGCACCCTGAAAATGGGCGTCATGAAGCTAAGGGGGAGTTCTTCCGACTTCTTTTACAGGAATGCACTTCATGATGAGGTCCTTTTCATACACAAAGGCAGCGGAACACTGAAGTCAATGCTTGGAGACCTGAAATTCGGGAAGAACGACTATGTTTATATACCAAAGGGAACCACATATAAAATTCATCATGAGGGGGACCTGGACACATTTTTTGTGCAATCCAGGGAAAGGATCGGAATCCCGCCCCGCTATCTCAATGTATACGGCCAGTTGAAAGAAGGCACGCCATATTATGAAAGGGACTTCAGGACTCCTGTCCTGGGGAAACCTACACTGGAAAAAGGCGATTACACTGTATACGTGGACTATTCATCCTACTTTGCTGTTGAAAAAAGGGACGAGCACCCATTTGACGTCGAGGGATGGGACGGCTATCTTTACCCATATGCCATAAAC
>JAJYYD010000163.1 GCA_021801305.1 Thermoplasmata archaeon | reverse complement strand
TGCAATGATTATTCCGTTTGCCTGTGTTTCAAGCCTGGTGATGAGTTCAGCGTTCAGTTTATAATCCCCCAGATTAAGCTTTACAATAGGTCTCACTGCAGTAATTTCAATATCGTCTGAAAATGGGGGTCTCGTGATAACTATCCTGATATCCCTGAGCTGGATTACAGTGGCACCATAGGAATCCATCTCTATGAATGACTTTTCATCCAGCTTTCCCCTCTTCACGATGTCATTTGCAATGTTTTCCACCATGAGGTTCGACAGAGCTTCAGCATGCCTCTCAATCCTGACATCTCCCGGCACCCCTTTCTTCATGAATGGTTTCTGTCCGGCCTTGAGGTGAACCGATGTTGTGGTTTCATCGAAAAACTCCTCGATGCTTCGCATTACTTTCTTGGGATGCTCAAGGAACTCTACAGTTATTCCCTTTATGATCGCAAGGTCTCTCTGTATATTATCTCCGGTTACAAGGGTGGCACCAAGTTCCGCCGCAGTCGATCTGATTATCTCGTCAATCTCTCCTGACCTGGCCTTATCTATCTGCCAGTCATTTGGCCTTCTGCCATATACCTCGAGATATATTGTATTCGAATCCGCCATCTTCCTCAGATTTTTAAGTTCCTGCAGGGCAGCAAAACCAATGGATCTCCCCTGGTTTGCCTGGTGTTCAACCTCGGCGAGCATGGCTTCCGCCAGAATCACCTTTGAACCCTCTTTCTTCTTTATGAAGCTGTTAAACCTGCCATCTACAATGACCGAAGTGTCTGGAACGTAATCCACGAAAAGTAAATACCCTTGATTATATAATCGCTTTGTATTGGAGAAGAAATATGGAAAATGGCAAACAAGGAACTGTGGAAGGGTCGGTTCATGAGGGCATGATCGATGCCATCATCGAATCCATCAGGAACCAGCTTCATGATCTCCCGTCAGGAAACAGCGCCATTTCATATTCCGGGGGACTGGATTCCACAATACTTCTTGCGCTTTCTGATTTCCAGCTTCAACCCTACACAGCAGGGTTTTCCAATTCAAAAGACATCGCAGGTTCAAGGAGAATTTCCCGGATCCTCGGGTTCAAGGTGGAAGAAATAATACTTGATCGTATAGACATTCACTCACTTCTTAATGAGTTAAGGGTCATTGATCCTGGAATCAAGGCCGGGGATATGGGATACGAGGCTGTCCTTCTATCAGTTCTCAGGCATGCTACAGAGAAATATATCGTGACCGGGCAGGGCGCAGACGAATTCTTTTACGGTTACCAGAAATATGAAAGGGAACCTGACCTTGCAAACATTGAAGATATAGAGAAGATCATTAAGGTCACCAGTCCCAGGGAGAAAAAAATGGCAGATTCCTTGGGGAAAGTAATCGTGCTTCCCTACATGAACAGGATAGTGACCGATATTGCCTGTGCGATACCTCGCAACCAGCATATAAACGTAGAAGGAAGAAAACTTATTCTGAGATCAGTGGCCAGAAGGATAGGTCTCCCGGACGAGGTTGTCAACCTGAAGAAAACTGCAGCCCAGTATGGATCAGGAATGCAGAAGATTGTCGCCAAAAATGTTCACCGTTAATCAGGATTTCGGTTAAGGGTTGCAATTACATATACATTATATACTCCTTTAAAATTTACCATCAGATTTAACTAGAATACAGTGATAGAATGACTTTTATAGGAATAATAGGCGGCAGTGGCTTGTATAACCTGCTGTCCAATCAAAAATCAGTAGAAATTGAAACACCTTTTGGAAAACCATCAGGAAAGATTGAGATAGGAAAGATTAACGGCGTTGAGGTTGCCTTCATACCAAGGCATGGCAAAAGCCATACAATACCTCCCCACAAGGTCAACTACAGGGCAAACATCTGGGCTCTCAACAGCATAGGAGTCAAGAGAGTCATAGCCATCAATGCAGTTGGTTCCCTGAAGGAGGAAATGAAACCCGGGGACATAGTCATACCAGATCAGTTCATCGACTATACCAGACGAAGGGAACTCACTTTCTACGATGGTCCGGAAGTCTACCATATTTCAATGGCAGATCCATTCTGTCCACATATGGCAAAGATTTTTACCGACCAGGCGAAGAAAGACGGCATAGGCTGCCACGGTTCAGGTACATATGCAGTTGTTGAAGGACCAAGGTTCTCAACAAGGTCTGAATCAAAAATGTTCAGGCAGTATTCAGACATCATAGGCATGACACTCGTACCGGAGATTAATCTCGCAGACGAGATGGCAATGTGTTATTCCGTTATAGCATCCGTTACAGATTACGACGTATGGGCTGATAAACCCGTAGATGCGTTCGAGGTAATGGAGACAATGAAGCATAACGAAGTCAAGGTCACCAAACTATTGACAGAATCTCTTCCAAAAATAAACGGCGAGAGAAACTGTAATTGTTCTAGACGATTGGAAAATGCAAAAGCGTGAGGAAAAAATGAAAGTAAAATTTTTAGGCGGTGCAGAAGAAGTAGGCAGGCTAGGCATAAAGATGGAGTTCAAGACTGAGAAGATTCTTGTGGATTACGGGGTAATCCCGGAGAAACCTCCAGAATATCCACTCCCACCAGAGAAAGTGAGCAGCATATTTGTTACGCATTCACATCTGGATCATATAGGCGCCCTTCCGGTATATTACGAGAAGGACAAACCGGATCTTTATGCAACGGCAATGACGGCAAACAGCATGAAGCCGCTGTTGAACGATTCCATAAAAATTATGGGACTGGAGGGCTACCCAGCCAGGTTCAACAGGGACGACGTGGATTCTCTTTATGGATCATTTGTAAACTCCACATATGGTGAGAGTTTCAATGTTGGTGAGCTTACAGTAACTCCATATTCAGCAGGTCACATACCAGGCTCGACAATGTGGAGATTCGAGAACGGGAAGTCAGTCATGGTTACCGGCGATCTATACACAAGGGACACAAAACTCCTTACAGGGGCAAAGCCCATGAAGACGGATGTTCTCATCATGGAGAGCACCTATGCAGGGAAGTTCCATGAGGACAGGGAACAGGTTAAGGCAAGGCTCAAGAGTCATATAAAAGAGGTCATAGATAACCACGGGAAGGTTATACTACCATCATTTGCAGTTGGAAGGACTCAGGAACTTATGATGACCCTTTCAGACATGGACCTGAACATATTCGTGGATGGCATGGGAAACGGGATTACGGGCATTTATCTTAATACTCCAGGTTTCCTCAGGTCCATGAAGGATTTCAGGAAATCTGTCGGCAGGGTAAGGCAGGTTCGTGGAAACGGAATGAGGCAGAGAATTGTGGACGAGGCGGATGTAATCATAACAACATCCGGAATGCTCGACGGTGGACCTGTGCTGTACTACATACAGCAGCTCATGAACGATCCCAAGAGTGCAATATTCCTGACCGGATACCAGGTCGAGGGCACAAACGGGAGGTCTCTGATGGAAAACGGCACAATCAACATTGCAGGTGCAACAGTCAAGCCTGAAATGAAACTTGAGTTCTTTGATATGTCTGCACACGCAGGCCATGACGATCTGCTCGAGTTTGTCAAGGCGGTTGATCCCGAGAAAATAATCCTGTGCCATGGGGACGAAAGGGAGAAACTGGCAAAAGATCTCACAGAATACGACGTAACTCTTCCATTCAACGGGAAAGAGTTCGAAGTAAACTGAACCCGAAACCTGTAAAAATTACATATATATCTTTCCGTTAACCAGATGTGGCAGAACTCCTTACACTGAAGAATGTGCGCATGGAATATCCAATGGGCAAAACAAAGCTCATATCCATAGATGATGTCACATTTTCGGTTGAGAGGAACGAATTTGTTTCCATAATCGGTCCATCGGGCTGCGGAAAATCAACAATTCTAAAGATGGTTCTGGGACTGGTTCAACCGTCATCAGGTTCTATACTTCTAAACGGGGAACCCATAAGCGACAATAAATCCAGGATATCAGTGGTATTCCAGAATCCTGCACTTTTCCCA
The DNA here is from genome assembly GCA_021801305.1 of Thermoplasmata archaeon. Lineage (GTDB taxonomy): Archaea > Thermoplasmatota > Thermoplasmata > Thermoplasmatales > Thermoplasmataceae > Oxyplasma. The sequence continues at coordinate 4,239 of JAJYYD010000163.1, read as the reverse complement.
TGGCTTGACATTCTCCAGAATGTTGAGGCAGTTATTGAGCCAATTGAAAGAGACAAGAAGGTCCGGAAGGAAACTGCACTGAAATTCATAAAGATGGTCGGAATAGACGGGTTCGAAAAAGCTTATCCAAGGGAACTTTCCGGGGGAATGAAGCAGAGGGCATCAATTGCCAGGGCTTTGTCTACCTCCCCGGACATCCTCCTGCTGGACGAACCATTTGTGGGACTGGATGTTTTTGCTGCGCAGGCAATCAGGGAAGAGCTTCTTGATCTCTGGGAATCCCCGGAGCTTCCTCCACACACTGTACTGATGGTGACGCACAACGTTGACGAGGCTGTCCAGATGAGCGACCGCATAATAGTCCTGAGCAGGCGTCCCAGCAAAGTCATAGAGGCTAAGAGGATAGATCTTCCAAGGCCAAGGAACACCAGAAGTGAAGAATTCTACCGGACAGTGGACGAGGTTCTCACAATAATGTCCTCGTAATCTGGAAATACCTCATTTCAGCCCAAGCAGGGCCAGGGCATTAAGGAAATACTGCACGGCGAATCCAGCCACAAGCACCCCGAAAATTCTTGTTATGACCTTCATGACCTTGTCCCCGAAAAGTCTGTCAATTTTGCTGGAAAAGAAGAAGAAGATATAAACCACTAGGAATAGGAGAACTATTGAGACAAGGGTCATTATTTTTGTAGTGAGGCTTCCCTCCATAAGTATGATTACAAGGGATATTGCACCAGGACCGGCAAGAAGCGGAGTTGCAAGGGGTACGATTCCAACATCTGAAGCTGTGGATCTCCCGCCTGAAGAGGGAGGCTTGTCCCCCTGCCTCACCATTTCAATCCCCATTATGAGGAGGATGAGCCCCCCGGCAATCTCAAGGGCAGGAATTGATATACCGAAAAAGAGTATGATGAAATTTCCCACAAGTGCAAAGAATATGAGGATTATCCCACCATATACAACTGCATCAGCAGTTATGGCTTTCTTTGCCTTTGCATCCATCCCTGATGTAAGGGACATGAACAGGACCATGCTGCTGAAAGGGTCGATGACCACGAACAGGGGAATAAACACCTTCAGGAACTCAACTGCAACTGACAAATGTAGAGATCATTACATCCGATTATATCTAAATAATGCAAGGAGGAAATCCTGAAAGCATTTTTAAGCAGATTTCCTTAACCCATTATATGCGTGTCCTAATAATGGGAATTGATGGATACATCGGCTGGCCCCTTGCCCTCCGACTGTTGAGGGAAGGCCATGAAGTTACCGGCATTGATAATTTTTACACAAGGAGGCGTGTCAGGGAAGTCCACTCCGAATCAGCTCTTCCCATAGGGTCCATGGAGAAAAGAATCGCCGAGGCGTCGGAAATGGGCATTGGAAATATAGGATTCTTCAGGGGAGACGTGAGTGATTCAGAAAAGATGCATGAAGTCATAAAGGCAACGGAACCGGAGGCCGTTGTGCACCTGGCAGAACAGAGATCAGCCCCATATTCAATGATCGGCCTCAGGCAGGCAAAGGAGACCATGGTCAAAAACATAGTGAGCACAATAAACCTGATCTATGAGATCAAGGACCAGGTTCCGGACTGCCATATACTGAAACTCGGGACAATGGGTGAATATGGCACCCCAAATATAGATATTCCTGAAGGGTTTTTTGATATAGAATACAGGGGGCGGAAGGATCACCTGCCTTTTCCGAAAAATGCAGGATCATGGTACCACTGGACAAAGGTTCATGATTCAAACAACCTTATGTTTGCAAACCGGGTATGGAAACTCTCAGTTACTGATGTAATGCAGGGCGTGGTTTACGGAACCAGGACAGAGGATATATCCGATCCGGCACTTTATACGAGGTTTGATACGGACGAGGTCTGGGGGACGGCACTGAACAGGTTCTGTGCACAGGCTGTTGCCGGGCTTCCAATAACGCCTTACGGCAAAGGGAACCAGGCGAGGGGATTTCTTTCGCTTGAAGACAGCGTTTCCTGCCTGGCACTGGGCATAAGGAAACCGCCTGCAAAAGGGGAATACAGGGTCTACAACCAGTTTGACGAATATTACACTGTAAACCATCTTGCAGAAACTGTCCAGCAGGTTTACCGGGAAGATACAGGAAAATCTGCAGAGATAAGGCATGTGGAGAACCCGCGTGTGGAACTGGAGGATCATTACTACAATCCTGAAAACCAGAAGCTCAAGGATCTGGGATACAGGAGAAAAAGGGAACTCCGGCAGGAGATATCCATAATTCTCAAAGACCTTGAAAAATACAGGAACAGGATACTTAAGCACCGTGATTCAATAATGCCAAAGACGATATGGAAGGCATGAAAGGAAATCAAAGGCGTGATCTGGCATAGTCAAGCGATCTTTTCAACACATCAATATAACTTTCGGATACACCTACGCTTATCCATTTTGAGCGGTCTATCACGTACCCATGGGTTGGAACCCCTTCAATTATGCTCCTGTTTATGGCAGGCGTAAGCTCGATGTTTGTGCCGTTCTTCTCAATGTTGTCCATCACGCTTCCAGTAAGGTAGTAAAAGGCGCAAAGCGCCAGGTTTGAGGGAGGATTCCCTGATTTTTCCACTACCGAATTGACCTCCACATGATCCCCTGACACAACGCAATCAGCAGTTCCGTAATGCTGTGGGTCCTCCACCCTCATGAGGCAGAGGTGGTTTGACCCTGGATCAAGCGAGACCTGTTTCACAAAAAAATCCAGGAAATCCATGTCAAGTACAAGTCCGTCGCCTGCGTTGAGTAGAAACGGTTCTTTCCCGAGTTTCTTTGCTGTTCTTGCAACAGCATCTCCAAAACCGGCCTTTTTTTCCTGATATACAAATTCAATGTTCGTGAATTCAGATGAAAGATAGTTTTCCGTAAAAGAATCACCAGGATCTAGAACAACTACGAAATGTTCAATGCCTGAATACATGAGATGGGTTATTATACAGTCAACTATGGGTCTCAGTACTATCCTTCCATCACGAAAATCATAAACCGGAAGCATCTCCTTCCTGAACTTCCCGTCAAGGCCGGATCTTTTTCCAAGCCCCGCAGCGGTGATAACACATTTGGGCACAGACCATAATCTTCAGGTGGTTTATTATTTTCCCTCATTTCTTTGAAGCTGCGAAATCAATATATGCAGTCTGTCAGATTACTGGACATGGCCAAACCGGCTCCGGACTTTTTTACGATGGATGATTTTGATCTGGAAGAGAAAACCGTATACCTGAGACTTGACATAAACTCCCCCATAAATCCAATTACAAATGAGATTATAGGTGTGTCCAGGTTCCTTTCCCATACCGAGACAATAAGCATGCTGAGGCATTCAAAAGTTGTCCTGGTTGGTCATCAAAGCAGGCCAGGGAAGGATGACTTCACATCACTCGAGCAGCATTCAAGACAGCTGCAGAGGATTATAGGGAGAAAGATAACATTCAATGATGAATTATTCAGCTCTTCTGCCAGAAAGGCCATATCTTCAATGTCAGAAGGTGAAATAATCATGCTGGAAAACTCCCGTTTCTATTCCGAGGAGACAGACATACCGGGAGATGACATTGAGAGAATGGAGCAGTCTAATTTTGTGAGAAGGCTTGAACCTCTGTTCGACTATTTCGTCATTGATGCATTCCCGGCAATCCACAGGTCTCAGACAAGCCTTGTGGGGTTCCACCGGATCAAGCCGAATATTGCAGGGAAACTTGTGGAAAAGGAGGTCATGATGCTGGACCGGTTCCGCTTTGGAAATGAGACTCCGAAGATAGCTGTTCTTGCCGGATCAAAGATTGATGACTCCATAAAGGTTTCAAAAAGTTTCCTGGATCTTGGCACTGTCACAGGTATAATAACCGGTGGAGTTGTGGGAAATATTTTCCTCTGGGCATCAGGTAAGGATATAGGTAAAAAGAACAGGGAATTCATCATTAAGAATAACAGGAACCATGAAAACCTGCTGGAGATATGCAGGAAGATCCTGATGGATCACCCCGGGAAGATCATCATGCCAAAGGATGCTGTCCTGAGCCCTTCCGGGAGAAGGGTGTCCATGTCTGAAAAGATTCCGGATGATGAAGTCATTGCAGATATTGGGCTGGACACCATTGCCCAGTATTCAGAAATCATTGAATCAGCAGGCGCTATTTTCATGAATGGGCCAATGGGAATATACGAGATACCCGAATATTCTGTGGGCACCAGGGAA
>JAJYYD010000080.1 GCA_021801305.1 Thermoplasmata archaeon | reverse complement strand
TCATAGAAGCTGGAGTTAATTTCATGAATATCAGTTAATGCGCATGGAAATATTTATTTCAGCTTCACCACTTATTAGCTGATAAAATGAATCTGAACGAAGTTACAAGTTACATTGACTCAGGAGCGGAAGCAAGAAAGGCGCTGGATCCTTCTGCAATTCTGGAAACGGGGAATGTCATTTCAAAAGCTTTCAGCCAGGGAGGCAAGTTGATAATTTTTGGCAATGGTGGGAGTGCGGCCGATGCCCAGCATATAGCAGCAGAATTTGTAGGTCGTTTTGAGAAGGAACGCAGGCCTCTTCCCGCCCTTGCTCTCAACACAAACACATCCTCCCTTACTGCCATAGGAAACGACTATAGCTTTGACAGTATTTTCTCCAGGCAGGTAGAGGCATTTGCCCGCAAGGGTGACGTGGTGGTAGGGATATCTACAAGCGGAAACTCAAAGAACGTAAACATGGCACTGGAAAAGGCAAATGCCATGGGATGCGTCACAATCGCGCTTACTGGACGGGATGGTGGTTTAATGATACGGATAGCCAAGTACCCCCTAATTGTCAAGAGCAGCAGGACATCCATAATACAGGAGGTTCACATAGCTGTTGGCCACATGTGGTCCAAGATCGTTGAAGATTCTATGTAGGTTCGACGACAAGGGAAAAGGAATGCAAACGCAGAATTATTATACGCACAGAAATTGAGTGTATGAATTGACCGCCATAGATGAGTACCAGATCCTGAAGTCCAGGTCTGAAGAATTCCTGGACTCAGCGGAATATCAGTTTGATAAGGGTTATTTTACCATTGCAGCGTTCAGTTTCCACCAGTCACTGGAACTCTTTCTCAAGAGCAGGCTGCTTATTCGCGGCGTAGAATATCCGCGTACACATTCCCTAAAAAGCTTAATTGAGATCATTTCGAATGTTACAGAAAAAAAGTGTTCTGTAGCCGCCAGGGAATTGCTAAACACATACATTCTAGAACTGGCACTGTTAGAGGATGCGTACATCACATCCAGATACTTTTCAAGAGAGTATTCAAGGGAGGAGATTATCAAGCTTCAAACGGTTGCAAGGGAGGTTGTAAAAGCAATTGGAAACAGCTGTTGAAGCCGCTAACAGAAGAAAGCAGATATTCAGTCACCTTTCTGAAAATCTCATAGGAATACGAGATGCTGTGCTGAAACTGGACAAAGATGCCAGATTCTACTTGTTTGGCTCCGTACCTGCTGGAACTTCCATCCTCTCTAGTGACATAGACATTTTGATAATAACTGATCTTCCTGTCGAGGTCGTGATCAGTAATCTATGGAAAAGTGGATTCTCCGACCCATTTGAGTTTCATGTGAGGAGTCAGGACAACTTCGTAATGTATAGAAATGTCAAAAATTTGACACCTTTCTGAAGCAAACTATTTAAGTGGAACAGTGACTGCTGGTAATACCACTTCTGGATTCAAAATAGACACAATTGAATTCTAGGTTAGTTTTCATTAGTGCAAATCCGGCAAACTTGCATGCCCCGGGAAATCGCGGCTGAGACTATTTTTATGAAATAATTATTTGGATTACAAGGAACTTACAAAATGAGGAATGGGTAAAACAAAAGGATGGGTTGGTTATTTTGATGCTAATAATTTTGTTTCGAATGGAAGTCATTGAAATTCAGATTCATTTGGGAATATGTGAATGCTACAGTCAGAGTTTATGCTGTTCTTCCGTGAAACGAGCCAGAAACACCAATTTGGATAGTGCCTAAATTTCCCTGTAAACATCGATAAATCTCAAATACCAATTCTTGAACTCATCCTCAGTGGCGAAATGAATCTCGACAGGAGCTTCCACAGTTCTCCAGATGTCAATTGTGATTTTATCCTTCGCACCAGGCGATTTAAGTATAATTAAAAGGTCTATGTCACTGTTTCCAGTCCAGTTTCCACGCAGAACAGATCCAAAAAGTATCACTCGCGAATTCCGGTCATGCCTCAGGCATATCTTCTTTACGGACTTGGCAACCTCAGTGTAATTCTTCAGGTAATTCAACCTTTTCTTATCATTTTCAAGAAATACGTCTATCAAAAAATACCTCCCCGGATTTCCAAAATGGTATTACGGCTTCTTCTTTTTACTTTCGGGGTAATATTTAGTGCAGATATATTTTTCTTACATTATTGAAAATCTCGAGAAGTTTTTTGATCAATAAGAAGGGGAATATCTTTGGAATAATAATGGTTGATAAAATAATCATTCTTTTCGGCCGACGCGTTATGGGTGAGTCAATGCTATTTTCAACTTCCCGAACTATAATAATAGGCCATCACAAAGATAAAGGAAGGAAAAAGCTGTACTGCATTCTCACTCGACCGTTGACTTTTGACTCTTCTAAATGTTCTGAGTTCATCTGTACTGGAATTGCTTTCTAAGCCAGAGATATGTATCAAGCATTCCATTGGTCACTTCGATAAAATTTATATAAAAATAAAATAATAAACATGAGAGGGAAATGAAGGTTAGCTCTCTTGTTGCAATAACTATAGTAATTCTTGCTGGTATTTTCTCCTTTACATTCACAAATTCAAAATCAATTGCGACTCCTCTTGCCAATTCTTCACCATTTGAGGTCTCCACTGACACTTTGTGGCTTTTTAACGGATCATTCGCTAACTATACGGGTTTGTATGACGGGAATCAAGCGAGTTTTAATTTCTCTATATCTGATGTTAACCTGTCTGCAGGTACTTACTATGTCACGATGCATATACCGGGGCTCGAAAATAGGACTATTAAATGGCATACAAATATATCTTCTATCTTTCCCGGGGTCAACGCCACTGCTCTCTCATATTTCAATTCTGGAGACATCCCGCCATGGATAAACAGAACCATAGATAGGCAATTTTCAGTTTCCACTGGAATAGTGATGTCAACCAAACTGGGAAATTATTCTGCTGATGAGATTCAGTACAATGCTATAAACAGCATTAGAGGATATATGGTTTATGTCAATGGCACAAGTTCTTTCGACAGTTATTCAGGGCTCGTGTTAAAGGAAAATGTGAGCACGCATAACGCGAATTTCTGGGAAAATGAATCGTATGCACTAGTCTCAACGGACGTATCACTGGGTAGTAAAGCAGCTGTAGCCGGACCAAATTATACGGGATATTATATCGCGGGAGGAATAACAGCTGCTGCTCTAGTGGCAGGTGTTGGCGTTTATATGGTCAGGCGGCGGCGTTGATCAAACTCTTATCATATTCATAGTGTGGAAAAACAAACGATTCTAATCTTATATACTGTTATCTGCTTTTTACCATCTCAATCACCAGGTCCGGGCGATCAGAAGCTATTGCATCGACGCCTGCGTTGAGCGATGATCTTATCCCATCACTGTCGCTAGGTGCCCAGACGCTTACCCTTATACCCCCCTGGTGGCATTTGTCAACGTAATCCTTTGTCAGCCCTTCGTAATTCAGTGCAATAGTGTCACAGCCACACTGTTTCACCATTGATACAGGGTCCATGGGAAAACCTGCTAGCAATGCTCCACAGGAAGCTTCAGGAAATCTTTGTTTCAGAGCATACAGTGCTTCATGGAAGAAGGATATGAATATGCATTTTCTGAGCAATTCCGGGTTTTTCTCAAGTATGCCAAAGAGTGAAGAAATGGTATCCGCAGATTTCAGTTCAATGACGATTGGTATGGAAATCTTGCCAAGTAGATCCTCAAGTAAAAGTATCTTTTCCCCATTTTTCAGCTTCATTCTCTTGATTTCCCTGCTATCCATTTCCCTGACCTGAACGTCTATGCCGGCCAGCCTTTTCAGGTCAGCATCGTGAATAACTGCCAGTTTCCCATCCCTAGTCAGCTGCACATCACATTCAACTGCATCAACCCCGATTTCCTGCACTCCGATGAAAGCTGCTAGTGTGTTCTCTGGAAAAAGACCTCCGCCACCCCTGTGAGCAATTATGAAAACCTCCCGTCCATTGTATCTTAAGGGCATGATCACGGAATCTCCTACCAGTTTAATAGGGTTTCAAAGCCATGAAGGAGGAAAGCTGGAATCTCGTCATTGATCTTACTATATATAATGCAACTGATAAAATCAGGAAAAATGCATAATCAGCTTAACTTCCCCACATACATCCTGGTGAGGAACTTTATCGTTGCCCTGCCACTCTTCCCGTAGGTGGAGAATGCATCTTTAAGCTCAATAATCAACTGATCATGACGTGGGTCAGCTGCAGCAAGCCGGTAAGGCATGAACTCATACATACTGATTAGGTCGTCGCCATCCATCAGCATTTCGGTGGCAAACTGGTTGTAGTCAAAACTCCAGCTGAAGAATTCTGTTATCTGCTCATTAGTGAGCGGATCACTGCCTGACTTTGTGTAGTGGGGACAGTACTTAACGCATATCCTCTCGTATTCGTTTGAGAAACCATCCCTCAGGTCGATATCATTCCATATGATTGTGACAATATTGGGAGCTTTTAGCACCCTCCTGAATTCGTTTCTTGCCTTCTGCTGGTCAATTCCTATGAATGCCTGCCCCATTGCAATGAGGTTGACGCTGTTTCTCTCAATTCCCGTATTTGCAGGATACCCATTGACAAAACGGACATTTGGAAAATCTACCAGATCCTTCTTTGATCTCTCAATGGCATCATCGTTGCGATCGATGCAGATCACGTCATTCCCGTTTTCCAGGAAAATTCTTGCGAGAAGGTCCTTTCCGCAGCCAATATTCGCGACAGCCATTCTGTTATTGAAGAGAAATTTATCAGTCAGTATCCGGATTATTCCCTTGGAATATGGTATTGGTATTCTTGAACGGTTGCTGCCGTCGCTTCCCGCACTGTGAGGTGGTTGCACCCTAAGACATTCACTGTGGATTATTAATCCTTATTCATGTCCCTACTAGAACTCAGTGACTATGTTTATGCCGCTATTCAGAGAATATCTTTACTGTTAGGTCAAAAGTATATGGCGATAATAATGTAGCAAGTCTCAGCTTCAGGTTATCAGGTGTTATATGATAGACTGAGCCATGAACAGATTCAAAACCTTCCTACTCAAACGGCAAAGCTATGCACTCGTCTGGATATGTATCCCGGCACGTGATCATTTTTTATCTTCCATCACATTTCCCTAAACATGGACATAATAATGGGCAAGAAGGTAATTGTGACAGGGGGTGCCGGTTTCATCGGTAGCAACCTGGTAGATCGCCTTTCAAAAAACAATGAAGTGCTTGTGATCGACAATATGCATACCGGTAGCCAGAAGAACCTTGAACATGCAGAGAAGAGCGGCAAGGTTACCTTTCAGCAAGGAGATGCAAAGGATATTGGGAAAACGCCGTTCAAGGCAGATTTCGTATTTCATATAGGCATATATTCCGCCTCGCCGATGTACAGGGCAAACCCCCACCTGATCTCCGAGGTCGTTGATGGGATGATCAGTGTGCTGGAATATGCCAGATCCAATGGTTCCAAGGTTGTCTTTGCTTCCACATCGTCGATATACAACAGCATTGACCCGCCTCACAGGGAGGATTGCATACCACTGGTCACTGACTATTATACCGAGGCAAGAATTGCCGCGGAAAGGGTATCTGAACTGTACTGCAAGCTCAATAACATGACGGTATCCGCAGTAAGGTTCTTTTCCGTCTACGGGTGGCACGAGGAAGCCAAGAAGGAGTACGCAAACCTGGTAACGCAGTTCATGTGGTCACTGAGGAAAGGAGAGCAGCCAATAATCTATGGAGACGGAAAGCAGAGAAGAGATTTCATATTCGTGGACGACGTTGTTGAAATACTTATGAGATCTTCGCAGCTCACTGGTTACAATGTTGTGAATGCAGGCACAGGGATAAACTACGATCTCAATGAGATGCTGGACAAGCTCAACATGTATATGAAAACGGACGTAAAGGCTAAGTACATAGAAATGCCCGTCAAGAACTATGTTATGGAAACGCTGGCAGATACTGGGAGAATAAAGAGCCTTCTCAACTACACCCCAAAGGTATCGCTGGATGACGGCATTAAGAAATTGCTGGGACAGTAAGATGAAGACAAGGATGTTCATTTCAAAAACTCCGCTTCGGATAACATTTGTAGGCGGAGGAACGGACATCAGGGACTATTATTCTAAACACGAAAAGGGTGCTGTTCTATCGGCATCCATAAACAAATTCATCTACATTGTGGTGAACAAGAAATTTGACAACAAGATAAGGGTAAGCTATTCAAAAACCGAAATTGTTGACTCCGTTGACCAGATAGAGCACCCGTCTGTGAGGGAAGCGCTCAGGCTCCTCCAGATTGATGGCGGCATCGAGATTGTAAGCATTTCGGACATCCCTTCCGGCGGTACCGGTTTGGGATCGAGCAGCACCTTTCTGGTAGGGCTGCTAAACGCGCTACATGCATGGAAAGGAGAATTTGCGTCACCTGAACAGCTAGCTCAGGAAGCCGTGAAGATAGAGCGGCAAATCCTGAGGGAGCCTGGAGGTAAGCAGGACCAGTACATGGCTGCATACGGAGGCATAAACCTGCTGGAATTCTACCCAGATGAAAGCGTTGTGGTAAAGCCGGTCATATCCTCTGAAATAGTGAGGGAGAAGCTGCAGGAAAATCTTCTTCTACTTTACACCGGATTACAGCGCGGTTCCGCTGAAATACATGCATCGCAGGCAAGAAATGTTGATAGGAGATCTGCAAACTACGACAAAATGGTCAGAATCACAGAGGAAGCATTCACCAGCCTGTCCATGGGCGATTATGATTCTCTGGGTTCATACCTTCACAGCAACTGGAAACTCAAGAGAGAACTTACTGAAGGCATAAGCAGCGACTTCATCGATCAGGCATACGAAAAAGCCATACGATGCGGGGCTGCAGGCGGAAAATTAATCGGGGCCGGTGGCGGGGGTTTTATGCTTTTTTACGCCAGGCCAGAGCTGCATGAAACCATAGTGAGGGAAATCGGAAATATGACGCCAGAACAATTTCGTTTCGAGTTCCAGGGAAGCCGGATAATACACGTCGGTGATTAAAGAGATCAGCATCAACAATGACAGTTTAGGTCGTGTTATGCGCTGATTCAATTGAAGTCATAACACCCCTTCTAGGTTTCCAGGGAAAGTGACTCATTTAAGTTGAATAAATGAAACATCCTGTCCAGTGTAGTAAAAAATAAATAATTATATGCCCGGCTATAATGATCTTTCATATGCCTATATATGAAAGTGATGAGCACGAGATATTAAATGAAAAAACGGTGCTTTTTGATCATGGAGTAAAAGTTTCCAAGGGCATCCTTTACCTTACAAACAAGAGGATAATTTATGTCAAGAATGGGAGGAGGGGCATCTTCAGGGCCGCACCTTCACTGGTTGATCTGGAGGTGAAACTTGACAGCCTTGACGATGTTGGGAAGGCCATTCCTCGGCTGAAAATGGCGAAGAAGAGAATAGTTTCGATAAAGTATTATGAGGGAGCATCCCTGCAGACAAAGGACTTCACCGTATCAAATCCAGAATTGTGGGAGAAAAGTGTTAGACAGTGGGCTCTTGAGTACAAGAGGCGCGTAAATGAGGATAACCGTCGGTCCGTTGAGGACGAAAAGAAGCGTGAACTGGAGATGGCTAGGGCAAAGGCGCCCACAGCCAATATCGGGTATGTTTACTACGGAAAGAACAACCAGAAAAAAAATTCAGAGAAGCCAACGATAAAGAGCCAGATTGGAAACGTTGTAGAAGGTGAAATAGGGGAAAGGGAAAATGAACAACTCCCCGAACTCTGTGAAAACTGTGGAGCTGTTATTCCACCTGGATCCAAATTCTGCCCGGAATGTGGGAAACCGGTAGAGAAAAAACAAGATCATTAAAAGAAGGGGCGCCCATTTAAGCTACCCTTTTAATTACTTATGGCTCTCCCGAAGGATATTTTGAAAAATAGGTAGTATACATGCCTTGATAGCCCTGCAGAAATTTTCCTTAAAACAAAAGCCGCAATCCATATCATTTGATAGCGGGATCGGGCAATTCTTAGGCATCTTAAATACTTGAGGAACTCCCCAATTGATACTTTTGCTTCATTTTCCTTGCTTATAGAATAGAGGTTTATCCGATGCTGTAAAACCATGCATTTAGCTAGACTATTTCCAGGAAAATCTCGGGATAACTTTTCTATGTTATCAAATACCTGCACGGTGTTTCTGAAAAATATCTCT
>JAJYYD010000136.1 GCA_021801305.1 Thermoplasmata archaeon | reverse complement strand
CTGCGGAAAGCTACCCCACAGAGATCAGGGGAACTGGCCAGGGGATCAGTGAGGCATTTGGAAGAATCGGAGGCATCGTAGGGGTGCTGGGATTTGGCGTCTTTTCCCTGGTTGGTGCCGGGTTTGGTCTCATGTTTCTCTCAGTGACCTGCATCCTGGGTTTTATTTTCAGTGTCATCTTCATAGGCTGGAGGGTCGAATCAACCTCGGCTGAAATCGAAGAAGCATAAAAAAAATGGAAGTTATTTGGAAATGTTCTCCAGGCTTCTCTTGGATGCAACTGGACCCAGCAGTGCCACTATGCCAGCTACAAGGCCGGTTATTGCTATGAAGGTAAAGCCGAATGAGAAACTGTATGCCGCTACAAGAACCGGGAGCAATATTGCCCCAAGTGCTCCACCTCCATGGCCTATTCCGTCAGTCAGGGCAAAGCCTGATGTTCTGGCCCTGGTGGGATAGCTCTCGGCGGTGAATGTGTATGCTACCTGAAGATACATCCCAAGACCAAGGGATCCTAAAAACGCTCCAATGAACAGGCCATCCTTTGTGGCAAGCCCGAATATGATCATCCCAAAAAACCACACCACCGTATCTATGAAGATAAGTATTTTTCTCTGAAGCTTGTCTGATACGAATATCATTATGGCAGCGCCAACCGGATAACCTATTGCCCCAACCACAAGATAAAGAATCGAGCTTGCAATTGAGACGCCAAGGTTTGAGACCAGGGTGGCTGCATCCCCCAGGAATGCGTAATTTCCTATATACCACAGAAACCACATGACCACAAGTACAGCAAGCCTTGTGGAATATGGTCTCCTGAACAGGTAAAGCGTTGGGAACTTGTTATCTTCTATCTCTACGTTTTCTGGTTCCGGTTCCCTCAGTTTGCCCTCTTTCTTTGTAGCAACTCTCTCCATCTGGTCAACAATAAGGGAAGCTTTTGCAATATTACGTTTTCTTATTGCAAGCCATCTTGGCGACTCCGGCAGCTCGAATCTCAATCCAAGGGCAACAACTGCAATAGCTCCACCGATAATGAACAGGTATCTCCATCCGAAAGCGGACGAAGGGACCAGGTAGTATCCTATAAGGGGTGTTACGGACTGTCCCAAAATACCTATCATGAAAGTAAACACTGTTATCTTGCCCCTTATGTTTGGAGGAGCAAACTCGCTCACATAGACAGATACAAGATTCAGGTCCGCGCCAAGTCCGATTCCGGTGATGAAACGGAATACCACCAGCATTGGAACATTCACGGAAAACGCATCTCCAAAGGATCCCAGGGCAGTGAGTCCCATGGTCAGAATCATTGTCCTGTATCTACCGAAAAGATCGGAGGCGGTACCTATGACATAAGACCCTATTGCATAACCTATAAGCCCAATTGAAAGTGCCAGGAACAGTATAATTGCGCCATGGAGTTTGAACTGCACCTCAATGGCGGGCATAGCAAGACCGATGTCCGAAATATCATAGAACGTAAAGAAATATCCTATGCCTATTATGCCAAGAAACGCTGTTGGAAGAGACCAGACATTTATCCTGTTCATTCTTGCAAGCAAATTTTTCAGCGATGTTTCATAATTTTCGCCACTATCTGCCATGAATGATGCACATTTTCAATGTATTTGTTTTTTTCTTAACACCACGTGAATCCACAGATCGATTAATGTTCTGAAACCCGTTTCACGGATAATGCAACGTTCCGATCCAGTGTCATATGGCTGCCCAGTTTTTTAGCAATACTTCCCCTGAGAAGGAGTGAATTCAGGACGACCGATGTTGAACTGAAACCCATGGCAAGGGCCGAAAGTATGGGAAGGAAAGAGTAAATGCCCAGTCCGGCAAACGGCACAAGAATTCCAGCCGCAACCGGTATGAGAATTGAATTGTATCCAATTGCCCATCCTATGTTCTGCTTGATTTTCCTTATTGTCATTTTTCCAATGATCAATCCTGATCTTATGTTCAAAAGATCGTCATTGAGCAGGATTATGTCTCCGCTCTCCATTGCAATGTCCGATCCGCCTCCCATTGCCATGCCCACATCGGCTGTTTCAAGAGCTATGCTGTCATTTATGCCATCACCAACATACAGGACATAATCTCCGGACTGCTGGTATTCCGAAACAATCTTTGCCTTATCCTCCGGGTGTGTATCCGAATGTACATCAGTAATTCCAACAATCCCGGCCTGCCTCTCGGCTTCCTCTTTCCTGTCCCCGGTGATCATGGATACCTTGATTCCAGCATTTTCGAGCGATGCTACAAGCTCTCTTGCATCGGGTCTCAGAACATAGGTCAGCCTGATTGTGCCCGCTACACTACCATCCACCTTCACCATGACATTTGACCCGCCCTTTTCCTCTGCCCTTGTTACCTCAATATTTTTTCCGGAAACGGTTCCTGTTATGCCGACCCCTGCAGTTTCAATCACGTCACCTGCGTCAGGAACTTCAATTCCATGGCCAGCGGCATATGTCTTAATGGCATTTCCAATGGGGTGGTTGGAAAAAGCCTCTAAAGCTGAGGCATAGGTCATTACATCCTCAACAGTGAATCCGGACGATGGTTTTACATCTTCTATGGACGGATTCCTTTCCGTCAGGGTTCCTGTTTTGTCCAGGATTACTCTCGTTACCTTTGAAAGCCTGTCCAGTGCGTTAGGGTTCTTTATGACCATGCCATTGGAGAATGATATATTGGATGAAATGAGAAGTGTTATTGGCCCCGCCAGACCTATTGCACATGGGCAGGCAATAACCACTACTGAAACAAACACAAGAACCGGTACAAATGCCGAGAGGGAACTCCCGGAATATGCCAGGTAAATAAACCAGAAAAGTGAGGATGCAATGGCAGCTGAAAGAACAACAGGTACAAACCAGAGTGCGAAAGTATCCGCTGCCTTCTGTACCTTTGTCCTTCCCGAGGCAGCCATCTGGATAAGCGAATATATCTTCCTCACAGTGGAATCTGAACCGGTCTTTTCAACAAGAACTGTCAGTGCCCCGTTCAGGTTCAATGTCCCAGAGGTAACATTATCCCCTGTTTTCTTTATCACGGGCATCTGCTCACCGGTGATCATGGATTCGTCAACCTCGCTCCTGCCTGATGATACAGATCCATCCGCGGGTATGTTTTCCCCGGGTTTCACAACAACGCTTTCTCCTTTCCTCAGGGTATCCGTCTCCCTATCGCTTACTGTGCCATCCCCATTCAGCACATGAACCGTGGAAGGAATTACGGACAGAAGTTTGGCAGCGGCAGAATTTGCCCTTGACTTTGTCAGGGTCTCCACATAACTCCCTGTCAGGATCAGGGTTATTATGAAGGAAGATGCATCAAAATATACTGATCCGGCAGGGATGAAAGAAGGCCCAGCAAATGTCACTATAAGGGAAAATAAATAGGCCGTTGTGGTGCCAAGCGCTACAAGAAGATCCATATTGCTTGTTCTCTGCTTTATGGAATTCCAGGCCCCATAATAAAATCCTCTTCCCGAATAGA
This sequence comes from Thermoplasmata archaeon, assembly GCA_021801305.1. Classification (GTDB taxonomy): domain Archaea; phylum Thermoplasmatota; class Thermoplasmata; order Thermoplasmatales; family Thermoplasmataceae; genus Oxyplasma. The sequence continues at coordinate 4,754 of JAJYYD010000136.1, read as the reverse complement.
CCTGGACAGGTGTTGCAAGTGCAAAAAGGAGGTAATCCTTCAGTGCGAAATAACCTGTCAGGTAAGTGATCAGCAGAACAGGTATCGACAGCGACCATGCAACCAGGAGCTTAAATCTGAGCTTTGATATCTCAATTTCAGGAGACTTGAAAGTCTCGAGACACGTGGTTGAACAGAAATAATATTTTTCGCCATCTTTTTCATACACAAGATCTGTAGTGTCCGGCACGAACATCCCACAGACCGGATCAGTCGGCACTGATGATCATCTTGTATATTTAAGAGGATTCTTCAGGAACTGATCCTTGCATCCCTGGGCACAGAAATAATAGGTCTTCCCGTTATATTCCGCTTTTATGCTGTCTTTTCCTTCCATTCCACAAACCGGGTCAATATTTTTCTTCATAGGAAGTCATTGAAGTTATGTATTTATATGTTGATTAGACATAGTGATAATAAATATTGAAAAGAGGTATTCATATGAGCATTGACTTAGGTGAAAAAGAATACAAAATGATAAAAATCCTGAAGCAGGATTCCAGAACTCCAATAACCGAGATAGCCGGCAGCCTTGGAATAAGCAGGATCACGGCAAACAGGATGATATCTGCCCTGGTCAGGAGAGGCATAATAAAGAGTTTCACCATCGAGACCGGGCAGGAAAATGATCGTCTTATGCTGGTGGAACTGGAAAGCATAGACGGCATCGACCAGGACATAATCATTGACGATTTCCAGCTTCTTGACGGATCTCACCTGATCACAATTCCATTCAGTGATTCATTCGATCTGGAAGGGATTCCGGTGAAAAGAATCCAGATCAGCACAGGAAGGAGAAGAAACACGGGACTGGTAAATCTTCAGGGAATTAAATGCGACTTCTGCGGAAGGGAAATCACGTCGGACCCTGTTAAGATGAAGCATGGAAACAGCCTTTACTACGTATGCTGCACATCCTGCGAGGAAAACCTGGAAAAAAGGATCAAGGCAATGAAATGACATGCACATTCCACAACATTCACTGCAATCAATAAAATAGTAAGGCACAATACTGCCAGATGGATGACGGCGGCCTGAAAAGGGTTCTTGGTTTCAAGGAAGCGCTGACAATCAACCTGGGGGCCATAATAGGGGCGGGAATATTTGTCATAATCGGAATTGCTGCATTTGATTCCGGCCCTGCTCTCATAATTGCCATCATTGTATCAGCCATGGTTGCAATGCTGACAGGACTCAGTTTTTCGCAGATTGCCACACGCGTCCAGAAAGAAGGCGGTTCATATGAATACGCAAAGGAGACCCTCAATCCATTTTCCGGCTTCGTTGCCGGCTGGATGTGGACCTTTGGGAACATCATCGCGATCTCTGCTGTTGCCATCAGCCTTGGAGGATATTTCAACGCCCTTTTCCATACATCTTTTCCAACTGTTTATCTTGCCATAATCGCCATAGTTGCATTTGCCTCCCTCAATATTTTCGGTGTCAAAAATTCGGCAAAAACCATTGCATACCTGGTGGCAGTGAACGTCGCAATCCTTGTGGTCTTCATAATTGCAGGTCTAACTGATTTTCATGCGGGCAACTTTTCAGGATTCTTCAACAAGGGATCCGGGGGAATACTCTCCGGAGCTGCCCTCATATTCTTTGCATTCACGGGGTTTTCCAGGGTCACTACAGTAAGCGGTGAAGTGAAGGATCCGGAAAAGACCATACCAAGGGCAATAGTCTATTCAATACTGATATCGTCGCTTCTGTACGTGGGGATTGCCATTGTCCTCATAGGGTTGATACCAGCCTCATCCCTGTCCTCCTCATCCTCACCACTTTCACTTGGAATTTCTGCACTTCACAATCCATACTTGGATATAATAATAGCAGTGGGAGGGATCACTGCCACGGCAGGGGTGACCCTCACCGGCATACTTGGTACCTCCAGGGTCCTGTTTGCGATGTCAAGGGATAATGAACTCCCGGAAAAGATATCAAAGATTGACAGGTTCTCCACTCCCGTATACGCCATAATAATCTCTGCAGTTCTTGGCATAATTTTCATAACTTTCGTGTCGTTTGTAACAATAGTGGAAGCAGCCAATGCATCCGTCCTGACAGCATATATTATAATCAACTTTGCTGCATTTTACCAGAGGTACATCAAGGACAAGGTCAGTGAGGTAAATACTGCGCACAGGAAGATACTGGGTAAATATTTTATTCTCGTTCCTTTCCTTGGAATTGGAACAATAATCATGACACTGTATTTTCTTGGCCTTTACAGCCTGGAGGTATCAGGACTCATCCTTGTCATAGGGATAGGTTATTTCCTCATAAAACTGGAGCTTGAGCGCATGGGAAAGAAGAGGAGATCAAGAAGGCATGTTCCATTCTACAGCAAGGTCAGGGAGTTCGGGAAAAGCAGGTCCGTGAAAGAAATAAAGGAAGATAAAGGCTCAGGTTCCAGTTAGCCCCGATAACACTAATATTCAACATCAATTCTGGTAACTTATGGATTCATGCAACATTTTTTCCTGCAGTGACATGGTTGCCTTTTCATAATCAAGCATAGTTATGATGAACTGGGCATGACTCCATACAAGCGGAGACACAGACAGGGGCAGGCCGTTGTACGGGTTTACCTGTTCCGGGAGGATTCCGGAATGCTGGCTGTGATCCACGACCCAGTCAATGTAGGTCCTGGCTTTTAAGACATCACCAGAAATAAGGAAGTATTCTGCTGCCCACAGGGTTGTAATTATCCAGGGATTTCCCGGAATTGTGCTGTCGTCCCTCACTCTCTGGTAAATGTCGTTCTCATAACGGGCAATACCTCCAACAGTTTTCACCCAGAGCCGATCAAGAAGAATATTCATGGAAGAGGCCATTCTCTCATCATGAACGGATTTCACTCCAAACAGGTACAGTGACATAATGGCGCTGTCCACGGTGAAATCAGGTATTCCGTTTATGATTGCCCGAGCGTAGAATCCCTTTTCCGGGCTGTAGAATTTCTCTTCAAAGGATGCCTTCATCTTCATTGCTGCTTCCTCATACCTTGATGAAAGATCAGTATCACCGAATTTTCTTGCAAACTTTGAAGCTGAAATAAGCGCTGCAAATGATGTTGCTATAGTGAACGTATGAACGCCGTATCTCTCCTCCCATAGATCAAAAGATTCCCTTGGAAGCCCGTTCTCGTCCCTGAATGACATTATGAACTCTGTACATTTTTTCACCACAGTCTCGTAAAAATCCGCCATGTACTCAATATCATTGATTTTCTCGTAATGCTTCCACATTGCCCAAATCATCAGTGCGGTTTCGTCCTGCTGTATGGGTAGTATAGTTTGACCCTTGTAGACCTGGGGAAGCCAGCTGCTGGCTATCTCACCGTCCGGACTGTATTTGTGGAAGAAGTAGCCTTCCTCCGATACAAGATTCCTGGAGTAGTCAAAGAATTTCCTTGCCGGTCCCGAATGGTTTGATCTAATGAGGGAATAAGCTGCAATTGCGGCATCCCTGGGCCATACGTAATAATAGCCGTCCTTGTTGGCCTTGATGGTTTCGCTGTCACTTGAGGCCACAATGCCACCCTTGTCGCTCATGTGGCTTCTGAGTATGAACAATGACTTCCTGAACATTGATGAAAGTCTTGGTTCAAGGTTTATCGGCTGCTTTCCGGCCCATAGCCTCCAGTAGTTTGATGTCCTGGTCTCAAATCTCCTGAGGTTTTCAAAAGTCAGTAAGGAGGAGTTTGTTGCAGTCTCCTCAAGGGACATATTTGCCGAAATGAAGTATATGACATCCATGCCCATGGCAGGTTCAAGGTTGATCCTGTGCCTGATAACGGAATCCACGGAACCCATTGCAACCGAATTTCCAGAGAGTTCAAGGTCCTCCGCATCTTTCCAGCTTCCCTCCAGGCCCATGAAATCCTTGATACCCATCGCATACTGATCCATCGTGTTCCCTTTGCTGTCCAGCGTGGAGGCCAGGAAATACCTTCTGCCCTTGTAATGCAGCACACCGTTCATTTTGGGCATATATGAAGCTGTATCACCGATGTCATTCCCGTAAATGTTGAAATTCTGGTTGAAATAAAACTTAATGTCAACCGGATCTTTTGTGGGGTTGTAGGCAGTAATCCTCCTGGCGTATAGATTCTCGTATATGTCAACAAAATTAAATGTTTCAAAATCCACCCCGTTATGGGAAAATTTCCATGTCCCAACCATTGTATGATCAAGGTAATCAATATCATGGATTATTTTGCTGTCCGACCAGGTAAACCTGTTATTCACTGCCAGCCCGAATTTGAAAGGATGACCCGCATGGTTCTCCCCCTGGTTCCTGGAGAAATAAAAATCCATGAGATTCATCTCTGCGTCGAAATTTATAAGTATTCTCCCGTTACCAATGGGGAGATATCTGACCATGAAGTGTCAGTGACCATGAGGTTAAAGATTTTACTGTTTTCAGACCAGCATGGTTTATTTATATCATCCATCTGAACCTGTGTTTCATAAACAATTAATGACTGTTTTTCCAGTGAACTATTTAAGCAATATACCACTCATAAATAATGGCAGCTAAATCACAGATCACCTCAATGTACCGCATCCAGTTCTGGAGCGGCTTCAAATTCTCGGACCTTTTGCCATTGATTCCATTCCTCAAGAAAATGGGGGTGGATTCAATCTATTCATCGCCCATCCTTAAAAGCACAACTGGAAGCACACATGGCTATGACGTGACAGATT
>JAJYYD010000032.1 GCA_021801305.1 Thermoplasmata archaeon | reverse complement strand
AGCGATCTGTCCTGGCTAAAAGTATAGAAGGACTTGAAACCGGGAAGAGATCCATACTTGAAAAAATGCGTGAACTCTCACCGGAAACCATGGAGATCCAGGGAAAATTGGAGAGAGAACTCAGCCAGCTGAAATTGGAGGAAACATCGCTTAATGATCAGATGAACCGCATAGAACGGGATTTCGCAACCCAGATGGAAAGGGAGAAGAATTTCTCGGACGCTATCAGGAACCTCAAGGCAACTGTTGAGGAGGATGCCAGAAGTATAAGGCAGATAAAGAAGGAATATGCCGAAAGTGACGCAGATCTCCAGAAATTAAGAATGCTGGAAAGCCAGCTCGATTCAAAATCAAGGGAGTTCAACGAGAAACTGCAGTCAATGCAAAAGGGTATAGATATCCATAATGAGAACGTAAGAAAGCTGGACGCCGATCTCTCAACCCAGAGAGGCATAGTCATCAGCCTTAATGCCAAACTGGATACAAATTCCTCCAGAACATCTGACAAGGAACAGGAAATGGCGGAACTTGGTGGCGAGGTTATTGCTGAGAGAACAGGAAGCAATGAACTGAAGAGGGGAATTGAAGAACTCTCATCCGAAATTGAGACCCTTGGATCAATTAACCAGAAGGCTATCGAGGAATACACACTGGTAACTGATGAATTTGGTGCACTTGTCAGTGAGATTGACAAGCTCAAGGATGAGAAAAAATCTCTTGAGGATCTTATGCAGAGGCTGAACGACGAGAAGAAGAAGGCATTCCTGAAGCTTTATTATTCCTTGAGAACTGACATGAACAGCATATATTACAACCTTTCAGGAGGCGGTGAAGCCCAGTTAATCCTGACGGATGAGAACGATCCTCTCAACTCTGAAGTTCACATAAGGGCAAGGCCCAAGGGAACAAATTTCAGCAAGCTTGATGCACTCTCAGGAGGAGAGAAGAGCCTTACAGCCCTGGCGTTCATAATGGCGGTCCAGAGAATCAAGCCGTCACCAATCTATTATCTGGATGAGGTCGACATGTTTCTTGACGGGGCAAACGCAGAGAGGACAGGAAGCCTGTTTATGCAGAATTCCAAAACTTCACAGATTCTTGTTGTATCCCTGAGGAAGGCAATGCTGAAGTATGCAGATCATGTGATAGGGGTGACAAGCTTCGATGACGAGAATTCCGAGGTATTTGAAAAGACCCTCAATGATGGGACGGAGGCTTTCTGATGGATAATTACGATATTCTGAAGAGCATCGTCACACAGGGGACCCTGCTTGATTCTGATGTGGAGATTTACAAGGATATACTGGAGGACATGGATCATGGAGTTGAATACTCCGATCCTTTCTACAGATCAGTGGCGAGAATATTTGAGATGTGCAAGGAGGGCCTGGTGGACCCATGGTCAGTGAACATAACAGCATTTTCCGCCATTTTTGAAAGCCTCATAAATGAAGGATTCAGCGATTTCGGTACTGCCGGATATGTTCTGACACTTGCATGGCATGTACTGATGGAAAAGAGCGAGATTTCTGTTAAGAAGAGAATTGTAAACGACATCGATACATTAGAACCGGAAGAACATGATAATTCTGTTTCGACCGAGATAGACAGTGCAGATCAGACTGCATTCAACAACTTCAGGGATGCAATCCTGCCCCTTGACATGCCGGTCAGGCCGGACCATAAGAGCAAGGTTCTGCTTGTTGAACTCCTTGAATACGTTAAAACTGCATACAGGAAGAGGGAAACTGCAGTTAAAACAGATAAGCCGGAAGGAAAAATTTCACTCTCTGTAATGGAAGACATAGTGAATGAACTCCATGCGGAAGAACCGGAAAAGGAGATAAAGGAACTGTACGAGAAAATTAAGTCTGTACCCGGCACTGAATTCTACCTGGATACATATTTTTCAGGATCGAAACTTGAAAGTTTTGTCTCCCTGATTTACTGCCTTTTCCTGTGCAGGGAGAAAAAGATATGGTTATCACAGGACGGTCACTATATGCCAGTTTTGGTGCATAAAATAGAGGGTGGAACAGATGGAACACAATAAAAGGAAGTCCATAAGGACAGGGGGAGCAGGATATCGGATCAGGGAAACAGCATGGTTGATTTCAGGGTACAGAAAACACCAGAACACTTACGGGAAACATGGAATCCATAACAGGAATATATCCGGGTACTCCACAAAATTTGAATTATTGAAAATAGTCACATCGGGCATCCTTACAATCTCAATGATTCTTCTGCTGGTTCTTGTGATACGGATGCTTCTCTGACCTGTATGGATTTTAAATGAATTCAATGGCCTGCAACCCCTGTAGACCGTTTTACCGTAATAATAAATTATAGCTGAACCGGCAATACGATTCAAAAATTGTTTAATAACACCATTATTATCTACGTTTAGAATGGACAGCATTGATCTAGCTGAAAGAAACATGGTTGAAATTGTGACTCACGAGGATCTTGCCCGCCTTGATCTGTCTAGGAGCAGGGGATACATAGGATTTGAGCCATCAGGTATCCCGCATCTTGGCACAGCCATAATCTGGAAAGAAAAAATTAACGATCTCGTTGCAGCCGGTGTGCATGTGAGTGTTCTCCTTGCTGACTGGCATGCCAGGATAAACGACAAGCTCGGCGGTGACATGAGGTTGATCAGGCTCAGTGGGGAAATGCTGAAGGGGAGTTTACTGGCCCTTGGGCTCTCATCGAAAGTGGATTTCATATGGGCTTCTGATGTTGTGAAGGATCAGTTTTACTGGGAAACCCTCCTGAAAGTTGCAAAGAACACAAACCTCTCCAGGCTGAGAAGATCACTCCCCATAATGGGAAGGACCGAGGATGACGCCGACACTGATTTCAGCAAATATATCTATCCACTTATGCAGGTTACAGATATTGTTTACATGGATCTGGATATAGCAGTGGGAGGCATGGATCAGAGGCATGCACACATGCTTGCCAGGGATATCCAGGAAAAAATGGGCATCAAAAAAGTGGTCTCGCTGCATGGTCCTCTGCTGGGCAGCCTGCTGGGATCTGGAAGGATGGATTCCTTCAAGAAAATGTCAAAAAGTGATCCAAATTCGGCTGTTTTCCTGTCTGATTCTCCTGAGGACATAAGAAGAAAACTGAAGAATGCCTTCTGTCCCATGGGTGAAATTGAGGGAAATCCCGTTGCTTCAATAGTCAAGGAGATATATTTCCCGTTTTCAGGAAAACCCCTGTTTATTAACAGGCCAGAATCAAAGGGAGGACCTTATGAAATAGGCAGCTGGGATGAATTTTCGTCAATGTACCTGAAAAACGGGATTCATCCCATGGATCTGAAATCGGCAGTGTCTGAATACCTTGTGGATTTGCTTGAACCTGCCCGTAAATTCTATCTTGAGAATGAGGAAAAATTCTCAGAGATACTGGCCATTTATAGAAAATAAAAAGCCAAAACCCTGATTTTTCCATAAATTATCCAGTTCAATGCTTTTTTTATTGCACAGCGTGAAAAGCTTCCATCAAGCTAAACTCATAGCATGCTTAGAGTTTGTTCAGGCCTGTTCCGCTGAGGAGTTTTTCTTTTTCATCTCATTCTTGAACTTTTTCAACCTCAGAGTAAAGATTACCAGGGCTGCAACGAGAAGAGCACCGAAGATTATGGCGGCAATCATCCAGGCATTCGATGTGCTGGAAGTTACAGTAGTAATGACCTCCTTGCCGCTAACAGTGGAATACCTGAAAGTGGTTATAATCGACATCATTCCAGTAACAAATACCAGAACCACAAGAAAAACAAGAATCATGAGGCTCTCAGTTGTCTTTTTAATTGTATCTTTATCCATTATGCCACCCCTTATTCCTATATTGAATCTGTGCACTCCATCACAGGAATATTATTTAAAGTTGGTATTCCATTTCATTTTATGGCATAAATGAAATTAACAGGGATTTTGCGAAACTGATGGATCAGGCTGTAAGTTTTGGATGGCACAACTTTTCAAATAATGCTTGCGGGTATTCCAGTGGCATTCCCCATGAATGCAAAGAGTTCATTTCATCTTTTCAAGGGACACTATCTTGCCGTCCACGTAAAATCCCACAATATCTTTGGGACCGACCTGGAGTTGTTCTGCAATTTTTTTGGGGAGAGTCAGACGAAGCGAACTTCCTCTTTTCGACACGTGTGACACGTCAATAAGTGTTTTCTCCATTTGTACCTTATGAATATAGTTATATTGATATTTAAACCCATGCAAACAGTTTATACTGATTAATTATGGCACACTATTGTAGTTGATACATTAATTACACATGTGTTCAGAAGAAAGAGTCCAGGTTGAACTGGCTTGCCTTTCTGTGGACTTTTTCCAGGTTTGCTATATATGGTGATACCCTTTCCCTTGAAAAATCGTGCCTGTCGCAGAGTAAGCTGAAAATCTCATCTTTTTTTATCTCATGCAGGTTCGTGTCCGGATTCTCCTCCACTGGTGGGTTCCTGAAGAAGTCCTTTATGTCCTGAAGGTTTTCTATCTCCCTGTTCTTTGCTTTAAGCACTTCTTCTATGCTCCCATATTTTCTGATGAGCTTCACCGCGGTTCTTGCCCCTACCCTGTCAATGCCGGTATTGAAATCAGTTCCGACCAGAACTGCCACATCTATCATGTTCTCCCTTGTAAGGCCCAGTGTCCGGAATGTCTCGTCAGCATCAATGACTTCCGGGCTTACATTGATATATATGTTCTTGCCACTGACCTTCCTCCTGCCATATATTGTGATATTCCTGTAAATCCGTTTTGCCCCGAAAAGAAGGCAGTCATAATCCTGTGATATGACGCCCTGTACCAGGTCCTTCCCGTTCATCCATGAAGCCTGTGCTTCGCCTTCAGTTGGAGCTTGCACATAAGGTATGCCCATGTAAGTGAGGAGTTCCTTGATCTCCCTTATCATGTCCCCGTTGATGTAGTTGATTCGGGAAGAAAGGGACCTGATCCTTTCAACGTCACCCTCCTCCCTTGCCTTCTCAAGATCGCTGATATTCTTTTCCTTCACTATCCTGCGTTCTTCCAGGGTCCTGTTTTTCAGCCTGAATGGTTTGCCGTCAAAAACATACACGGGCTTGATCTCGTTTTCAAGCATGGTTATTGTCCTGTAAAAAATTCCGGAGAGGTGGGATGTTACATTTCCTGCCCTGTCCATGAGAGGAGTTCCGTCCGGTTGCCTTATGCTGCTCAGGAACTGGTAGATTATATTATAGGCATCTATTGCAACAGTCATGTTTGCCAGATCCTTAATTGCAATTTTCCTTTTCACAACTATATCGCTTAAATCTACTCCCATTTCATCCCTCGCATGTTACTCCGTATTCCACTATCCTGAACCTTGACTCTTTTCCCTCCGGAACAGATCTGTGCTTTATGACCCTGATTTTTCTCACGCCCTCGCCGTCCTTTTCCAATCTTATTATAGATTTCATTACGTGATCTATTATGAAACCGCCGAATGGTTGTAAATTCCTGGAATCAACATCCATGTAAATCTGGTTTGTGAGGAGTACAGGTATGGAGAATTTCAGGGCAATGCCGGAAAGAATGGAAAGCTGCCTCTGTATGCCGCTCACCCTGGAATTGTATTCGTTGGATTTCTCGAGCCTGAAGAATTCCGTGAATGAGTCAACTACAAGGATACCGGGGTTCTTCATCTTCTCCAGGTTTTTACTGACCCTCATGAGTGAAAGCTCCTGATCATCCAGCGAGGAGACCCTGAACAGCTGCATGTTTTCTGCTATTGTCCTGTCAGATCCGCATATCTGCATGAACCTGTCCCCGGAGAAACCCTCCGTGTCAAGGTATATTGCCATTTTTCCAAGTTTTATTGCGGCTACCGAGAAGACCATTGCAAGGTTTGACTTGCCGGATCCGCCCTCGCCGTAGAATTCGGTTATAACTCCCGGCTCAAGCCCGCCACCCATGACCGAGTCTATGCATGCAACACCCGAACCGAGTCTCTCAATGGAAGTGGACGGATCAATTTTTTCCATTACACATGGTGATCATGTCAGGATATAAATAATAGGCTAAATCCTTCACTTATCCGGAAGTTCCATTGAAGAGGCGTATTTCTCTATAAGATCCACAACGGGCATAAGTTTCCCCGATACCACAGTGGCCGATGCAAGTTCAGACAGGCCTTTCCTGTTTGGGTTATAGGCTATGGAATAGCCAGAAACAGAAAACATGGATGCGTCATCCATGGAATCACCTACAGACACTGTATCACGTTTCCCCACGCCCAGAAGACCCTGCATGTATGCAATGTTTGTGTCCTTTCTCTTATAATTTACATTCATGATTCCAGATGGCATGACGAAACCATTTGTATCTGACAATATGCTGTTTGCGAATACATAGTGGAATTTTTCCATCCTGTCAATCTCTTCGGCAAGAAGGGAAAGCCCTCCAGAAACTATGGCCACCCTGTGTCCGTCTTCCTTCAGTCTACGGATGCTTTCCACCAGGTCCGGCCTCAATGGAATGCCTGATAGAATCTCTTTTATCATGGACACCGGGACCTTCCCCATTTTCCTGATCCACAGGGAAACGTCCCTTTCAATGAATTGCTCGTAGTTTATGGAGCCATTATTGAACAGTGCGACATTTTCACTGTTGTCTACACCTATGCTTTTATGCACATATTCCCAACTGCTTGAGTACCCGGTAAGCACCCCGTCCATGTCGAATACAACAAGCATGCTGTGTTTCAACCCCATTGGCTGTCAGTATGTCCTTGCGAAAATACCTGTGGAACCGTCCTTTCCGCAGACTATGCACTTTCCTTTCTTGTTGCTGTCCTGATTTATTCCCAGGCAGGCCATTTCCGTCTGTTCCTCTATCTTTCTGGAACATTCTTCTCTTCCGCACCAGAATAATCTTGCAATCCTTTCCATTCCCCTTATATCATCCAACTTTTCTGCAGTTACAGTCATATTTTTCATGGTCTCTGCTGCCCTTTCTGCCAGCGTGTCCTTTATGGACGACATTATTTTTCCTATGTTTTCAAGAAATTCATCCATTTTCATGGTCTTTTTTTCTTTTTCAGTTCTGACGGAAACCGTGACCTGGGACTTTTCGACCTCCCTTGCACCAACTTCTATTCTTAAGGGCACGCCCCTCATCTCCCAGTCGTTATACTTGAATCCCGGAGTATAGGCATCCCTGTCATCCATTTTAACCCTGAAGTCCAACTTCCTGATCCTATCCATGATCTCGGTTGAGTATGCATTGACATCCACCTTCTTCGATGGGATGGGGACAATGATGATCTGTATTGGCGCAATATCAGGGGGAAATATGAGGCCAGTGTCATCTCCATGAATTGAGATTATTGCTGCAAGAAGCCTCTCGCTCATTCCAAAGGTTGTCTGGGAGACAAATTCATGGCTTCCGTCATCAAGCGCGTATGTAATGTTGTAATTTTTGGAGAAGTTTGTGCCGTACTGATGGATTGTGCCGATCTGGAGAGCTCTTCCGCTGGGCATTACAGTATCAAACGCAAGCGTATATTTTGCGCCCGGAAACTTGTCCCAGTCCGGCCTCTGGTTTATCATGTATGGAAGGCAGAGCATTTCGGTGAGCTTTTTCCAGATGACAAGGTATTCCTCCATCTGCTTTTCAGCATCATCGTATGTGGCATGCGCGGTGTGAGCCTCGAAGAAATGAATCTCCCTTATCCTTATGAAAGAACGGGTATGCTTTGTTTCATAGCGGTAAACATTGACTATCTGGTAAATCTTCAGGGGGAGATCTGCATGTGACCTTACCCAGAGAGAAAACATTGGATACATGGCAGCTTCACTTGTGGGCCTCATTGCCATGTCTTCTTCCAGCTTCTCGCTTCCACCCTTTGTGATCCAGAAAAGCTCATTCTCGAAGCCTTTCACATGTTCAAACTCCACCATAAGCTGGCCACGAGTTATGAGAACAGGAAAACTTACTTCCTGAAAATCCATGGAATCTACATATTTTCTTGTAAGGTTATCAATAAACTGCATAGCCTTCAGCCCATAAGGCATCCAGACGTTCATCCCCTTTACTGGGTATCTTTTGTCACTGAGCCCGCTGACATCTATAATTTCGTTATACCATTCACTGAAATTGACCTTTTTGTTTTCCATGTGCAGGTCGAGTATTTTAGATGCGTATAAAACATTTTGATTCAGGAAATGGATCAGGGTAATGTCCTGATAACCGGGGAAATTCGGCGACTGCCTTTTTTTATCTTTGCTTTAAGCACAGATATTCCCACAAAACAGGGATTTGTCATTCTGAAAAATATAAATAT
>JAJYYD010000014.1 GCA_021801305.1 Thermoplasmata archaeon | reverse complement strand
GCAGGTACAGTGACAACATAGAATCCTGCCTCATCCTTTTCAAGTATGACGGTATATTTCATCATAGAACTATGCATAACGAACCTATAAGGTTTATTCGTGTATGTTTCATGTCGGGTGGTCTTGGGACTGTGAACATAATTTCATGGGTCCGTTTCTTAAGAAATTGATTATACATTTAAGCGCTCGTTAATTGTACAATTAGACGTCCCGTTCCTGGTCCTTGGAAAATCCCATAACCAGAAACTTCTGGCCAGCCGCACCGAAGAGTCTGAGGCCGGTTGTTTTGAAGTTTGCCAGATTAATTCAGTAAAAAAATTTAACACCGTCAATACAGCGGACAATTTCTGGAATTTCGATTTCAGGATCCTTTCAAGGTTCGACAAAACTCCTTAATTTGCAAAATAGTACGTTCATTTTTGCCCTGACGTGTCACCACTGGCAAGAAGTGGCGCTATGTTGCGATACTCATGTATTTAAGTCAAAAGTACGAGTGGAGAGGAGAAATACCAATTTTCAGAAGCGGCATTAGGAACGGGAAGGCACTGCTGGCAGGGCGCGGCCGACAGCTGAAACAGGGACTTCTAGATAATGCAGGTTAGCTATGCAGGACCCCATGTCGAATGAAGTGCCGCTACCTTGTAGCTTCTGGAATGATCGGGACTGTCATGTTTGAGGACTTGGAAGGTTTGTCTTTCCATGCTGACCTTTTCACGTGGATTGAAACTATCGGAAGCTTGTCAGAGTATCCAAGGGAAATAATCAGGATCCTCTGTGCTGAACAATACATCGACTTGCCAGCTCTGGATCACCTTGGCAAAACCCTCCGGACTTTCAACGATTCTCAAGAGGACCCTATTGTCAAGTGCGCTATAGAAGATACTGAAAAATTACTCGAGAAATTTCATGGGAAGATAGGGGAAAAATCCTAAATTTGAACCACTCATTTTCATTCAAACATTAATATATCCCAAAAAGGTGGTGTCAAGTATATATACTGCCCCTGGATTGAAAGAGCACTGGGAAGTATTCAACTACGAGTATAAGCGCCCCGAACGGGATTTGGACCCGTGTCACAGGCTCGACAGGCCTGTATGATAGGCCACTACACTATCGGGGCTCTCACCAAAATTATGAGCCTTTATAAAAATGTTAGTAGAGGAGATTCATCCGACCCGCTGAAAATCATTTCCTACGTTCCACCTGTGATTTGGATGTTGTTTACTCATATCAGGAATAGTCAGACCTGTTCACTTTATTTTTCACATTCTGGTTATGGACATATCTGGAAACATTGGCCAGAGCTTGCTCATAGGCATAAACTGTTTCCCCCTCCGCTACTGAAGAGTTATGAGGTGAACCAATAAGATTCTCAAGTTCCAGGAACGGAAAGTCTGTCTCAAACTTTCCCTTGGATAGCGGCTCTGTCCACCAAACGTCGATGCCTGCCTTGAACTCTTGATTCCTGGAAAGGTGATCAAACAGATCTTTCTGGTCGATTATTTCAGCCCGTGCAACATTTATCAGTATTGCATCCTTCTTCATCATTTCCAGTCTTGCAGAGTTTATGATTCCACGTGTATAATTTGAGAGAGGTAGAGATATCACAACTATGTCGGAATTTGAAAGTACATAATCAATATCGTTGATGTTTCCGAGGAATTCCTCATCTTCCCTGGCTCCGGAACGTGAAATGGCAAGAATCCTCATGTCGAATTTCCTGGCTATTTTGGCCACTGCCTTTCCTATTCCACCATAGCCGACTATTCCTATCTTCTTACCGGCAACCCTTTTATTGACTGTTTTCTGGTCGAAAACTCCCTCTCGCATCTTGAGGTAATTCTTTGTGAGATTCTTGCTTAGATCCAGGATCATCGCAAATACGTGTTCCGCTATGGGGTCAGAATAAGCTCCTGCGTTGCTGCATAGAAGTATGTGTTCAGGAATGGTTTTGAAATCAAGCATGTCGACCCCCGCAGATAATGTCTGTATCATCTTCAGTTCGGGCATGTCTGAAACAAGTTCCGAAAGATGCCTGAGTTTCATTTGCCCAACAAGAAGCACCTTAAACCTGGACCTGTCGGTTGTATTATCACTGAACACCAACTCGAACCCCAAATTCCTCGAAATCTCTTTCAGATGTTCACGCAGCCTTGGGCCCGTATCAGTTTCAATGAGAACTTCCATGCTACTTTATATCTTTATGAGTATTCTATTTTCCGCAGAAACATACTATTTACTTATATAATTTAAGTTAATTACTAGGAGAAATTGGATGCTTAAATTTTATCTTGCCTCCTGGAACTTCAGGGACAACTACAAACTTTTTGAGTCTGTGTCCCAGACAGACAGGCAGACCATGGAGAGCGCATTACAGGAGGGAAAGATAGGAGAATACGTGATACTGTCCACCTGTAACAGGCTGGAAGTTTATAGCACTGAGGACTTTACTGCCCTTGATATTTTCAAGACTGCCGACATAATGCGTGATGCTGACGCAGTCAATCACCTTTTCAGGGTCGCTTCCGGCCTGGAGTCCATGTCGGTAGGCGAACAGGAAATCCTGAGGCAGGTCAAGGAAGCCTATGAACAGTCGATTAAATCCGGGAAATCGGGAAAAATACTGTCAATAGTATTCAGAAAGGCCATCAGCGTCGGAAAGAAAGTTCGTGATGAGACTGACATATCCAAGGGAAAAGTGTCCCTTGCTGCACAGGCTACACAAATAATTGAGTCTTTGCCTGGTGCACACGAGAGCCGGATAATGATAGTTGGAACAGGTAAAATGGCCAGCGCTATTGCAAAGTACATAATGAAAATCCCTCCATCTTCGCTCACAATCTGTGGCAGGAATGAAGAACATGCCAGACAGCTTTCGAATTCTGTCGGGGCTTCCTACCTGCTTCTCTCAGACTTGCCCAAGGGACTGAGGGAAAACGACATAATAATTGCAGTGACCTCTTCAAGAAACTACCTTATTGGACGGAATGAGATGGAGAATGTAAATGGAGACAAGCTGTTCATTGATCTTTCAAACCCTAGAAACATTGATCCCGATATAGGCCGACCCGGAATAAGAATTATTGACCTTGAGAACATCCAGCCGATTCTAGAGGAAAACATGAAAGCCAAGAAGAGGGAAGTTCTTTTGGCGAACAGGATAGTTTTACGGGAAATGGATAATTTTTCCAGAAAGATACTGGAGATGGAAACCGAGGATTTCATAAGTGACATTTTCCTCTTTTCCAAATTGATGGAGAAAGAATCTTCAGACCAGCTTCTGCATGAGGTGTCAAAGGGCGTGCCTCTTGAAACAGCTGTCGAGGATATGGCCAACTCGCTTGTGAACAAAATCCTCGCCCCTCACGTGCTTGCCCTGAAGGAGCTTATGAGGGAGAAAGGAGATGGGAAGATGGAGGAGACATTGAGGCGCTTACATTCCCAGCTCAGGATCCATTACGAGGATTACCTGAGGAAGATTGAAGGTCGCCAAGCATTCCAAAGTCAACCAGACCAAACTCGTCTGTTAAACCAAAAACCCTGAATTTCTTTGGATCTGTTTTCTTCAACACGGGAGTGAAATGCTCTTGGCTGAACAGCGACTGCGTCACATCCGTTCCAGAAGAGAAGAAGCTCATTGCTGGAGTTATCAGCACCCGTGACTCATTGTTATATACAAAAGCAGGAATCTTGAAAACACCCCCTATCTCATCACGGAGCACAAACGAGGGGTGCTCATGTCCCAGTATTGTCATCTTCCTGAGGTCCCTGTCGCGGTCTCCATGATAGATATAATAGTTTTCAGTCTCAAAGCTGTCGACAAGATCGATGTTCTTCTTTTTCAGGATAGTCATGAGGAAATTGTCATGGTTGCCGCGCACAAATATCAGCTTTGTTCTTTCCCTGTAACGTTCCACGAAGTGAACAATGTCGTCCCATTCCTGCGGCAAGTTCCTCGAAAATTCCTGCTTGAAGTCCCCGTTTATAATAAGTTTTTCAGGGGAGTATCTCTCAATTATGCTGTCGACCATTTTTTCAACGTGGCTAAGCTGCAGCTTTGGGAGAAACAGGCCGTGAAGGTTCATCTCCTCCTCGAATCCGAGATGCAGGTCTGAAATAACCGCTGTGCTTTCATCGCTCAGGTAAGCGCAGTGCAGGTCCGAAATGAACACATTCTTCACAATCTGGATGTCGTGCAACAATAGCTGTATTTCTTGATGGGCATTAACCTTTGGAGCAGGTTGATTGTTGTACATTTGAATTGCTGTGTATAATTTTTATAGTTATTCAAAATGGCTGTATGGAACGAACAGATGATCAACAGAGAACTTTCAATGACCGTAAGAAAACTGATGCCCGAGAAAAGGGCGAACCGTGATCCTGACCGACCGGTATCGGTATGGAAGGAAATGGACAGGATACAGGGAAGACCGGAACAGAGTACCGTGGTGATATTCAGGACTACCGGCTGTTCATGGTACAATTTCAGTTCCTGCTCCATGTGCGGTTATTTTAATGATGTTTCCAGCAGCGTGACGGAAGAGAACTTGATGAAACAGGTCGATTTCCTGTCCGATTCAATCTCTGGCTCAAAGGTTGTGAAGGTCTTCACCTCCGGAAGCTTCCTTGATCCGATTGAGATACCTGTGAAGGTCAGAGAGTATTTTTTCCAGGCGGTCAGTGATAAGGTAGAGAAGGCACTGATAGAGTCAAGAACGGAATATATCACTGAGAAGAACATATCGGGGTTGGAACACGCTGGCATCCCAGTCAGGATAGCCATAGGACTGGAAAGCGCCAACGACAACATAGTAAGGAATTCCATAAACAAGGGAAGCACCTTTGCGAAATTTCTTGAAGCCGCTTCTGTCATAAAAAGAATGAAACTTGAATTGAGAACCTACCTTCTCCTCAAGCCTCCCTTCGTTTCCGAAAAGGATGCCGTGGCTGATGCGATAGAATCGGTGAGGAAGGTAAGCAAAATATCAGATGACGTATCTGTCAATCCAATGAACATACAGAAAAACACGCTTGTCGAGAAGCTGTGGAAAAGAGGGCTTTATCGTCCTCCAAGGCTATGGAGCCTGGCAAAGGTACTTCTTGACTCCAGCAAATTTGGAACAGAGGTCCTTTCATATCCAACTGGCGGAAACAGGGACAGGGGAGTGCATAATGATGACCATGACCAGAAGCTCCTGGATCTTATAGTCGAATCCTCACTTAGCCAGAATTTCAGCGACCTCGAAGCCTATTACAACTCAGCCGACCTGTCAGGTTACCAGAGAATGATTGAACTTGAATCCACCAACTTTTTCCAGCCTGATTTTCACAAGCTGCTTAGCAGGACAGCTTCTGCCTCCATGTATGTCTGAGGGTTAAAATGCCGGTAAAGTTGAAGGATATTGGAGAACGGGAGATTATAGACAGGCTCAGGAAGACCTTCAAGTTCACCGCACCGCAGGACGATTGCTCCTTGATCGACACCGGCAGGAACTACCTGATGATAACCACTGACAGCATAAATTTCAAGACACATGTTCCTTCAGGCACTCCCCCCGATCTTGCCGGATCCTATTTCGCTTCACTCAACCTGAGTGACATAGCCGCGATGGCGGGGATTCCCATCGAATTCATGACTGCATATTCCCTTAACCCGGATACAGACTATTCACTTCTTGAAAAGTTTGAATCCGGCATGGTACGGACGCTGCGCGAATACAAATGCGACTTTGCCGGAGGTGACCTCAAGGAGGGTGATGGCCTCAACATGACAGGAATAGCCGTTGGCAGACAGAAAAAAACCCTCACAAGAAAAAGGTCTGACCTTGCCCCGAACCAGATAATAGGAGTCACAAATTCTCTCGGCAGGGCTGCAGCAGGTTATGTGTTCTATTCGCACAAAATCAGGAAAGCATCTTCAATACGCATGATGCTCGATATAAAGCCCCGAATAAGGGAAGCGCAAATCATAAGCGAGCATGGAGGCAAATTCATGATGGATCTTTCTGACGGGCTCGCATCGTCCATGCAACAGATGAAGAGAGATTACGGTCTGGGCTTCAGGGTAGTTCAGGATGAGTTACCTGTTCACCAAGACGTAAAAAAGGCAGTTGAAATTTCAGGGTTTCCCGAACTTGATCTTACCATGGGTTTCGGCGGTGACTACGAGCTGTTCTTTTCTGTAGAAAACAGCAACTATCCCGATTTCAGGGACGCAATGGAATCAGAGAAGATAAGCGTCAGTTTCATTGGAGATGCGTGGAAAGGCGACAACCTGATATACAATGGGTCCGAGTGGAATAAACAGGACATGCCCGGGTATGAGCATTTCAGGAAAAACAGGCTGCTGCAGTAGATTCACCCATTTCTCGACTGTGCAGTACATCAACTCTACCATGAAAGCGATTTATACATTGTAGCATTCACCATTAAACGGACATGAGTAAGAATATATACGAACCTGTGGACACGGGAATCACCATGCAGGACATAGCAAAGGACACCCTTGAATTCTGGAAGTCAAACAATATTCCGGAGAAGAATATCAACAGTACAAGGGGAAGCAGTGATTTTTACTTTCTGGAAGGTCCACCAACCGCAAACGGGCGGCCGCATGTAGGTCACCTCAGCACCTTCACTTTCAAGGATACAGTGCTTCGTTATAAATACATGAACAACTACAGGATAAGACGCCGCACTGGCGGATGGGATTGTCACGGACTGCCTGTAGAGCTTGAGGCTGAAAAGCATTTTGGTTTCAAGACCAAGAGGGAAATAGAGGAGTTTGGGATAGAGCCTTTCAACAGGTACTGCAGGGAAAGCGTCTTCCGTTACATAGAGGAATGGGAAGAGGTTAGCAAGCTCTCCGGGAAATGGCTGGATTCAGAGAATGCGTATGTTACCCTGCGAAATGAGTACATGGAAAGCGAATGGTGGGCTCTCAGCAGCATGTTCAAATCTGGAATGCTTTACAAGAGTTACAAGATTGTTCCCTACTGCCCGAGGTGTGAGACCTCACTTAGTTCCCACGAGGTTTCCCAGGGTTACGAGGATATTGAAGAACCTGCAGTATACGTTAAATTCAGGGACGCTGAGCATCCCAGAAGGTATTTTCTTGCATGGACAACCACCCCATGGACCATACCTTCAAACCAGTTCCTGGTTGTAAATGAGAAACTGGACTACGATCTTGTTGAATACAAGAATGAGGAATATTACGTCGCTTCAGGCCTGACAAAGACCATATTCAAGGGAGACTTCAGGGTGATGGAGCATTTCAGGGGAAAGGATCTTCTGGGCAAGAGATACATAAGGCCAATAGAGTTCCTTGAAGCTCCCCGAGGATCGCTGAAGGTAGTTCACGGATCATTTGTCAATATAGAGGATGGGACAGGCATTGTCCATGCCGCACCCGCTTTCGGTGCTGATGATTTTGAAATCGGCAGGGAGGAGGGTGTTGATATGATAAATCCCGTTGACGTCTCAGGAAAATTTAACTCGGATCTCCTTCCGTGGAACGGGTTATTTGTCAAGGAAGCAGACCCGAAGATCATAGATTACCTCAAGG
This sequence comes from Thermoplasmata archaeon, assembly GCA_021801305.1. Classification (GTDB taxonomy): domain Archaea; phylum Thermoplasmatota; class Thermoplasmata; order Thermoplasmatales; family Thermoplasmataceae; genus Oxyplasma. The sequence goes on along the minus strand of JAJYYD010000014.1, from coordinate 915 downwards.
CAAACGGCAAGCTTTTCAGGTCTCAAAAACATCGCCATACATACCCGTTCTGCTACCGGTGCCACTCCCCCTTGCTCTACTATCCCCTGGATGCATGGTACATAAGGATATCAAGCGTAAGGGAACTGCTGGTCAGCAACAACCAGAAGGTGAACTGGGTGCCCGACTTCCTGAAGGAGGGAAGGTTTGGAAATTTCCTGACAGAGGCAAAGGACTGGGCCCTGAGCAGGAACAGGTACTGGGGAACTCCGCTTCCCATATGGGTTTGCGAAAACAACCACTATGAGTCCATTGAAAGCAGGGAGGAAATCGAGGCCAGGGGAGCAACTGTTCCAGCAGACCTGCACCGGCCATACGTAGACTCAGTGGTTTTCCAGTGTAGCGTCTGTGGAAAGGACATGCACAGGGAACCGTATGTAATTGATACGTGGTTTGACAGCGGAAGTGCAACCTATGCTGCCCTTCATTATCCCTTCGAAGACTCCTTTTCGCCAGATAAATCACTCCCGGTAGATTTCATAAGTGAAGCGGTTGACCAGACGCGCGGGTGGTTTTACACACTCCACGCTATCGCAACAGTTCTCTTTGGTAAAAATGCCTACAGAAACGCGGTATCCATAGACTTCATCCTGGACAGGTACGGAAAGAAGATGAGCAAGAGCAAGGGAAACTCAGTTTATGCCATAGACCTCCTGAGACAGTTCGGGCCAGATCCCGTCAGGCTTTTTTTCCTCACGGGCACACAATGGAAACCAAAAAATCTGGACGAAAAAGTCATTCTTGATGAAACACGTAAGACCCTTGGAACGATGATAAACGTATACTCATTCTTCGCCTCCAACGCCAACCTCGATGAATACCAGCATAGTGGCTTCCGCCGTTCAGAGAATCCACTTGACAGGTGGCTGATGTCCA
>JAJYYD010000155.1 GCA_021801305.1 Thermoplasmata archaeon | reverse complement strand
TAAGGATATAGGTAAAAAGAACAGGGAATTCATCATTAAGAATAACAGGAACCATGAAAACCTGCTGGAGATATGCAGGAAGATCCTGATGGATCACCCCGGTAAGATCATCATGCCAAAGGATGCTGTCCTGAGCCCTTCCGGTAGAAGGGTGTCCATTTCTGAAAAGATTCCGGATGATGAAGTTATTGCAGATATTGGGCTGGACACCATTGCCCAGTATTCAGAAATCATTGAATCAGCAGGCGCTATTTTCATGAATGGGCCAATGGGAATATACGAGATACCCGAATATTCTGTGGGCACCAGGGAAGTGATCACTGCACTTGCATCATCAGATGCCTTGAAAATCGCAGGTGGAGGACACACTTTGAGTGCACTGGAGCACCTTGGCCTCATGAGGAGGATCGACCACGCATCCACCGGAGGAGGCGCGCTCATAAGCTATTTATCCGGTGAGCCCATGCCAGTACTGGAAGCTCTCAGGGAGAGCAGAAGAATTTTCAAGGGTAAGGAAAATGGAAAATGAATCAAGAATTAACGTAACTGAAGAACTGAATTATCTAAGATCGCTCATTGAATCAATAGACGGGCAGGTCAATACACTCATCAGGGGTCTTGAGGAGCTCAGGAAGGCTCACCTCGCACTCACTGACACCAGTCTTGCATCCTCAAAGGAAACCAGGGTTGCAATAGGGGCAGGCATCTTTATGGAGGCAACTCTGAAACTGGACGGCAAGCTTCTTGTGCCCATTGGCTCCGATATCTTCATACATGAGGACCCGGCTGCTGCAAGGGCAAGGCTTGAGGAAAACATGAAAGAGGTTGAGACATCAATATCCAGTCTAAACGGCCAGAGGGAAGAGATTTCAAGGCGTTATGATACAATACTGGCTGCAGCACAGAGCCAGAGCGGGGAAAACAGGGATGTTCGAAGGAATCAAAAATAAATTCAGCAATCTCTTCAAGAAGTTACCTGCAGGCAGTGAAATAATACGCAGGGATGAGGTGGAGAGCACCATCACCAATATACTGCTGGAAGCCGATGTGGACTATGATACTGCGCAGAACATCACGCAGAGGCTTGACAGGAAGATTGTCAAATCCGGAAGAAAGATAGAAATGGAGCTCGTGAAGGAATACCTGAAGGAGACCATCAACGAGGTTCTTGGCGAAATCCCTCCGGCCGATGACATCCTGAACGTTTCAAAGAAGCCATACGTAATCCTGTTTCTCGGAATTAACGGAACCGGCAAGACAACCACCATTTCCAAGGTTGCCAACTACCTCAGGAAGAATGGCAGGAGGGTGGTGCTGGCAGCATCCGATACATTCAGGGCGGGAGCAATAGAGCAGATTTCCATACTTGGCTCAAATCTTGGAGTGAATGTGATCAAGCATACGGCGGGAAGCGATCCATCAGCGGTTGCCTTCGATGCCATCGAGCATGCAAAGGCAAGGGATATAGACTACGTTCTTGTGGACAGTGCTGGACGGATGCAGACAAACAAGAATCTTATAGACGAGATGAAAAAGATAAAGAGGGTTGCAAAGCCTGATCTCACTGTAATGGTCCTGGATTCCATGATAGGGCAGGATGCCTACAACCAGGCCGAGGTCTTCATGAACGAGATCAAGTTTGATTCAGTCGTTCTCACCAAGCTGGATACGGATGCGAGGGGAGGTGCTGTCCTGACAATCGTTCACCAGCTGAAGAAACCTGTACTCTTCCTTGGGACAGGTCAGGGGTTCGACGACCTGATCAAGTTCGATGCAAACTGGTATATTGACAAGATAATCCCATGATCATTTCTGTTCCTGCTTCTCGATTTCATGATCCTGCGGGTTTCCAATCCTGTTCACAACCTCAAGGTTGAGCGGCTTGACCTCCAGCTTGATTCCAACCCTGGTGTTCAAGAGATCCAGGTTCCTTTTTATCTGTGAAAGAAACCTGTTGTATTCCTCCAGTGCAGCTTTCATGGTGGACTCAGAATCCTTCTCCGACTCCTGGCCTGACTGTCTCAGGGATTTTAGTTTAAAAATCATATATACCCATCCGGCTATGGCAACAACGGAAATTGCAATGGCAATATCACTCAACAACATTTCTGATCACCATGCAGAGTATAACTCCTAATTCATTTTTTCCTTTTCCTGATCACTTTGCCGTACGGGAAGAAAACTGCTGTGAAAATTCCTGCAAGTGAGATCAAAAGATAGTCGTAGGCATACCTTGGTACCTCGTTGTAATCAGGCCACTGCCCATAAAGCCGCATAATGTTGAGCTTGATCAATCCGAACCATGGTATCTGCCCGAATGCAATTCCCTCCACCTGGGATGGCTTTACAGGCGGGAATCCAAAAACCAGCGGGTCCTGGTCCACAGCCCTGTAGGCATTCAGGCTTGGCACATAAATTCCAAAGTGGGCAAGATTGTAATCGCCCAGGGTTATAAATCCGCTTTCGTTCTCAATGCTGCTCAGGTAAACTACAAGATTCCTGGAACTGTATCCAACACTGTCAATGAGGATATAATTTTTGGTTATATGTATCCACGACTGTCCATCATATCCATCCACTATGGGATTCCCGTCCTTCCATTGAAGGTAGAAAATTGCCCTGTGTATGATTGTAAGGCCATTGGGGGCATGGTACAGTATCACATCCCCGTATTCCCCATAGTTCTTTGAAAGGTTTTCAGTCCTGCCCACAACATACGTTATGACATTCTTCACCGGGTCCTGGACCTTTTTAACGAATACAATATCTCCAGTGTTGATCACCCCGGGAGTCCAGGAAGAACCATGTTCCATGCTTTCGGATTCCACGACAGAGAATGGTGGCCAGGTTCCTGCATATACTGTAAGGATAAGGATCAGGAGCACAAAGGCAACTATTGCGTACAGGTACCATGGCTTCCCTTTAGTTCTAGGCGGCACTCCTTCCCAATTGAATCATTGAAAAAGTAATTTTCCATGCCTGTTCTGTGTGATCTTGAAAGATATAAGAACAAATGACGGTGAAGCCGGAAAACAAACCTCATTTTATGGCGGGTATCTGCAGGACAAAATATGTTCAATGCAACATATTTTTATCCCATCCATATCTACTCAACCGTGGAACTTCATGAAAAAATTGCCGGTGAGATAACCATATCGGAAAATCCCGGGGAAACAATAAGAAAATGGAGGGAAGAGTTCAATGTATCCCAGCTTGATTTGTCCAAATATCTTGGGATATCCCCATCAGTCATAAGTGATTATGAATCGGGCAGGAGGAAATCTCCGGGTGTCACTTCAATCAGGAAGATAGTTCTCGCATTGATTGAGATAGACAGGCACAGGGGGGGCCTCATATTGCGGAGATATAACAGTGGAGTCCCTTCGGATGCCCTGCTGGATCTCGGTGACTACAATCATGATGTATCGCTTGAACGTGTCATAAGGCTCATCAAGGGGACAAACTGCTCGGTTGTGGGCCTGAACAGGTATATCCGGGGATATACAATTGTGGATGGAATCAAGGGCATACTCTCATTTTCATATTCGGAATATAACAAACTCTACGGATGGTCAAGCCAGAGAGTGATATTCTTTACGGAAGTGAAAATGGGCAGGAGTCCCATGATTGCTATCCGGGTGCATCCCTTGAAACCCGCTGCCGTGGTATATATAAAGCCTGACAGGATTGATGAACTGGCCATCAAGCTGGCTGAAATTGAGGGTATACCCCTTATAACAACCGAGATGGAAGTCAAGGACATCTCAAAGGCAATGGCTACACTGAGATAAAACCCTTATTTTTAAGCATCCGTGAAGAAAATTTTCTGTTTCGGTAAATACTTTATAGGTTGAATTATTTATTGATTGACAGTCATGGTCCATTACAAATGGGTGGCGCTTTCCAACACAACAATTGGTGTGCTGATGGCGGCCATAAATGGAACAATAATCCTGATATCTTTACCTGCGATTCTGGGAAAGGGGGGAATCGATCTCAATCCATTTGCTCCAGGGGCTTTCCTTTACCTCATATGGATGATAATGGGGTATAACATAATCACTGCAGTAATACTGCTCACCATCGGAAGGTTATCAGACATTTATGGCAGAACAAGGCTTTTCAACCTTGGTTTTGTAATTTTCACGGCAGGTTCAATACTCCTTTTTCTAACCCCGGGAAAGGGAACAACCGGTGCATTGGAACTCATAATTTTCAGGCTGATACAGGGGCTGGGCGGGGCTTTCCTGTTTGCCAACAGCACAGCTATCCTTACAGACGCTTTCCCCCTTCATGAGAGAGGAAAAGCTCTGGGCCTGAACCAGGTAGCTGCACTGGGCGGATCATTTATAGGGCTGATCCTGGGAGGGGTTCTGGCTGTCATCAACTGGAGGCTCGTTTTCCTGGTAAGCGTTCCAATAGGCATTGTGGGAACAGTATGGTCACTGACAAAACTGAAGGACAACTCAGTAAGGGACAGGAGTCAGAAAATAGATTATGTCGGCAACATCGTTTTCGGTGGCGGCATCACAATATTTCTTCTTGCATTGACCTATGCACTCCTTCCATACGGAAAGGACGTGATGGGCTGGACCAACCCGTTTGTCATAGCAGGACTGTCTGTAGGGGCAGCACTCCTGGTCGCATTCCCATTTGTCGAAACAAGGGTAAAACAGCCCATGTTCAAGCTCTCCCTTTTCAGGATCAGGGCTTTTGCCTTCGGTAACCTGGCATCACTTCTTTCTTCGCTGGGCCGGGGAGGAGTAATGTTCATGCTGATTATCCTTCTCCAGGGTGTATGGCTTCCACTGCACGGTTACTCCTTTGCATCAACTCCCTTCTGGGCCGGAATCTACATGATTCCAATGACTCTCGGATTCCTGACCATGGGTCCACTTGGAGGTGCGCTTTCAGATCGCTATGGAGCAAGGGGCATAGCAACTATAGGAATGTTCATAGTGGCTGGAGCATTTGTGATCCTGACATTCTTCTCATACACATTTACATACCTTCCATTCGGTCTGACGCTCTATATGCTCGGGTTTGGAAGTGGAATGTTTGCAGCTCCAAACACAGCAGCCATCATGAACTCAGTATCTCCTGAGAACAGAGGCGTTTCATCCGGAATGGTTGCAACTATGAGGAATGTGGCACAGACTGCAAGCATGGGAATATTTTTCACAATCGTCATACTGGCACTCTCAACAAACCTGCCTCACTACTTCAACATCGCCCTCACATCAGCAGGCGCACCCCAGCTGAAATCAGCACTTGATTCACTTCCTCCAACAGAGGCAATATTTGCGGCATTTCTCGGGTATAACCCCATGACCACAATCCTCTCTTCCATCCAGGTCTCCGCTCCAAGCCTTTATTCATCAATAAGCAGTTCAGCAATAGCCACAATGACGGCAAACACATGGTTCCCTGGGGCTCTGGGTCCAGCTGTAATGCATGCTTTAAGGGATTCTTTCTATATTGGAGGGACTTTATCTGCAGTTGCTGCAATACTCTCAGTGCTCAGGGGAAAGAAGTACGCGCATCCTGGAAATACAGCTATACAGGATGATAATGGCGGACATGAATCAAAAAGTTCTGTGAATGAAAAAACAACTGTGGACAGCAGCAAGGCAGGTGTTGCGGGATTAAGGGTGAAGTAATATGTCTAAAAATATAAATACAGATTCAATAGGTGTATGGCGAACATTTCTTGAAACATGGAAAGTATGGAAAAGGGGAGTGGAAAGAAATCTCCAGACCATAGGTTTAGGAAGCACAGAATATTCCATACTTCGGCATCTTTCCGAAGAGGGAAAAATGCCAATGGCCCAGATGGCAAACCTTATAATGGTAACTCCGGGCTGGATCACCGGGCTGATAGACGCCATGGAAAAGAACGGCCTAGTAAATAGGGTTAGGAACACTGAAGACAGGAGGATTATTGATCTTGTCATAACGGAAGCCGGAACTGATCTGTTCAAAAGGGCAAAATCACTTCATACTGAATATATTGCCAAAAGCCTTGGGGGAATGGATCCGGAATCTCTTTCAAAACTAAAGGTTCTTCTTGACGACCTGAGGGACAGCATAGTGGAAACCTGTTCAGTGAAGAAGGAAGAAACAGCAGGAAGCACCCGACCGGTTCAGGATCCGGACTGATTTCAATAATAGGAATTATTAATCTTGTGCGTCAGGTAGATACGGTTGCACAGGTCCCATACATGTTCAAAAGGCAGTGAAAACCTTGAAATTTTCTGCTTGTGCACCCTGTATGGCAGATCTATGAAACTTACGTTCCCGGTTTTTCTTGTATGCCTTATTGAAAAATCAACCTCACAGTATGAGCTTGTGAATGTCTCATCCATTACATGGCCATTGAGGGATTTCAACCACTTCCCGGAAAGTACAATGAACGATGACGTGTTTGCAACACTGAAGGTCCATCTGTTCATTGCCCTGTGGAGTATATCCATGGGCTCTGCAATGTATATTTCCCCAAACCTGCTGGAGAGATTCTCCTCTATTTCATAAGCCCATTTTTCAAGGCGGTTTATATTAAGCTTGCCTGAGAGGACATTTCTCCTTCCTATTCTCATGTATTTTGATTTCATAACAGATGGATCCGGTATCAGTATCCTGTTATGATCATTCGCAGCATGGCTAACCGCTTTCCTGAATTCCCGGCTGTTGCCATAAAGACTGGTATTGGGGCTGGAAATCACGATCCATTCTGGTTCATACTTCAGGGCAAACCTTATTCCTTCATTGACGCATACCGAAAAGTCAGGCCTTCCGTCTCCGGTTCCCGAGTAAATTTTTCTGAAACCACCAAAAAGATCACCGTCTGAATGCGATCCCACATTTTCTGTGTGGGCATTCCCGGGTATTACTGCTATTATATCATCCAGTCCCTCTATTTCAGAAATTACGGGTTCAGCCCTCCTCCTTTTCCGCATCCACTCTATGATGGACGCTTCTGAAGAAAAACCGGAAAAAAACTCATTGACTGCGTCGAAAGATTGCTGGTAAAAGATCGTATCCATTCTTTTCATGAAGTCAGACATCATTTGCAATGCACCTTTGCGGTTTGTGGCATAAATGGAATATACATGTCATATAGCTGTCAGACATTTATATCCATCAGTAATAATAAAAAGTAATTAGGTTATTTAAGGACAATGAATTAATGCTTCATACAGTCACGAAATCCGGAAAATTCTAAATAAATTCATCTGATTGAAATAATATTGAAATTAATTAGATAACAATACGCAATTCTTAACTTTAATGGGGCAATATGGAACCAATAGAAAGTGGTTGATTAAAATGGCAAAAATTCTCGTTATTCTAATAACTGGCAAAGATAATATAAATACTGAAATGGTTGCATTCAATTTCGCAGCAAATGCTGTGAAAAATGCAAAATCAACAGTAGAATTCATGTTCCTCGGAAGAGGGGTCCAGGCTGCGAACAGGAAGCAGAAAAGCTCCCCACAGTTCAGGGATCAGCTGGATATTCTTCAAAAACTATCCATACCTGTCAAGATATGTGAGATGAGCATGGCAGGGGAAGGGCTTACCCCTGACGATATATTCCCCGGACTGGAATCAGTTTATGGCGGCGTTGAAGCTGATGCCAGGATACAGGACGGTTATTCCGTCATAACCTTCTAGGCGCATTATGTACCCAATAACGGATATTCAGGTTATTCTTTCAGTAATTTCCGGCATCTTGGTGGGATTCTCGTTAGGGCTAATTGGCGGTGGGGGCTCAATCCTTGCCATACCGTTGCTCATTTATTTTGTGGGGTTTGATCATCCGCACATCGTGATCGGAACAACCGCGCTTGCAGTTGGTGTAAACGCATACCTGAATCTCATACCGCATACATTGAAAAAGCATGTCAACTATAAAGTCGGTATAGAATTTACATTGCCAGGAATTGCGGGTGTCCTGGCCGGATCTGAACTGGGGCTTCTGACTCCCGGAAATGATCTGCTTTTCTTCTTCAGTTTCCTGATGATTGGCATAGCAGTATATATGCTAAAGAGGAAATGCATCGACATTTCACAGGTCGAGAGAAAAATAGCCAGGTCATCAAAATCACTGGCTATACTTATCCTTACAGGGCTTATAGTTGGTTTTGCTTCCGGTTATTTCGGAATCGGTGGAGGATTTCTCATAGTTCCCGGGCTCCTCTTCGGCGGGGGGCTTAACATACTCCAGGCAGTGGGTACATCTCTCATGGCAGTTGGTACTTTTGGGGTCATAACCGCTGCCAGATACGCCATAAGCGGAGACCTGGACATTATTATCTCGGCACTGTTTATTGTAGGTGGCATATTCGGAGGATGGTTTGGGGCAAGGCTCGCAGGAAAAGTACCAAAAAGGAGACTCACCCAGATATTCGCAATAATTGTGATAATTGTTGCAATATACATCATGTACCAGAACTATACTGTTGTATTGCATCTCTGATTGATTGACCGCATAATTCTGCCAGTTTCAATTATCGAACTTTAAGTTCATAAGTGAAATTCGGGAGAGGCACATCAAATTCTCATTTAAAACTACAACCATCTCTTTATACC
>JAJYYD010000109.1 GCA_021801305.1 Thermoplasmata archaeon | reverse complement strand
GACATCCTTGGTAATTTCTCTCGCCAAATTTGCAAGTGATGCCATTCCAAAGAGAAGAAACATCCTCACCACGGAATCCACGGCTATGCCTCCAAAAATGAATATAAGGCCGACCAGCACGCTGATTGTTATGTTTCCCGTGAGTCCCAGTTTCTTTGTGTACAGCTCGTATGTTATCAGGAGAACTTCGGCCACAGCAACCAGAACCAGAGCAATTGGTGATATGAAAAGTATTGACAGGACTATGGGAATTATGAAGAATATGACAAAAAGCATCTTAGCTTCCGGTATCATTTCCGGAAACTTTACAAGTGACCTGTCAGGGTGGTTCAGCCTGTCAGTGTCAACATCCACTACGTCATTCATTATGTTTCCGGCTGAAATGACCAGGAAAACTATGATGGCTGCTGACGCAACGCTCAGGTAAAAACGGCTGAAATCAAGCCCTATTCCTATTATTGCAGATACAATAGTAGCCACTATACCCATTATCCCGTTTACCGGCCTGATTATATCTATCCATCTGTTCATTAGTCAATTAGGTTAACACCATGAATTATATGTTAATTTGCGTATGATTATGTTTCACGATTCAAATTGAACCAAATCTTATATGAATCTGACATTTACTGGTTCATATGGAAAAAAGCTCAAAAATATCAGGATTCTATAAGAAAACGCCGGAGGAGAGGCTTCAGATAGTCAGCAACTTCTGTGACTTGAATGAAATCGAAAGGGAAACTTTAAGGAATACCGGATCCATGAATATTGATCTTGCAGATAAACTGATTGAGAATGTTATCTCTACAATGGAGATTCCACTGGGTATTGCCACTAATTTTGTAATCAACGGGAAAGATTACCTGATCCCGATGGCGGTGGAAGAACCTTCGGTAATTGCAGCCTGCTCCAATGCTGCCAGGATTGCAAGGGAGAGTGGGGGTTTCGTTTCAGAATCCACCCGGCCTGTGATGATTGGGCAGATCCAGATAGTTGATATTCCCTCCAGGGAAAAAGCCATTGAGTCCCTTATGCTGAAAAAAGAGGAGATACTGAAGGATAGCAACACAAGAAGCCAGACACTGTCAAAAATGTCAGCAGGAGCAATAGACCTGGAAATCAGGACCTTCAGGGAAATTGACGACATGATTGTCATACATATCTTTGTAGATGTGAGGGATGCGATGGGAGCTAACGTAGTGAACACCATGTGTGAACATGTAGCACCCGTCGTTGAGAGAATAACCGGTGGAAGGGCCATCCTGAGAATACTCAGCAATCTTTCAGTACGGAGGATATCAAGATCAAGGGCAGTATTCAGGAAGGAACTCGTGGGAGGTTCCCAGGTTGTGAGGAACATAGTGAAGGCAAGCGATCTGGCAAATATAGATCCATACAGGGCAGCCACTCACAATAAGGGCATAATGAACGGCATTGACGCAGTTATACTGGCAACCATGAATGACTGGAGGTCCGTTGAGGCAAATGCACACACATATGGTCATGTGACGGGAAATCTGTCCCTCACAAAGTTTGAGGAGGACAGGAATGGCGACCTTGTAGGAAGCATAGAGATTCCACTGGCAGTCGGTACGGTTGGAGGCACCACAGGAACAGTTGAAAAGGCGAAAATCAACAGGAAAATCCTTGGGGTTCAAAATTCTTCGGACATGGCAAACCTGCTTGCGGCAGTGGGACTTGCGCAGAACTTTGCTGCCCTGAGGGCACTGTGCGATGAAGGCATACAGAAAGGGCACATGTCGCTTCATGCCAGGAATATTGCACTTGAGGCGGGAGCAAGACCGGAAGAAGTGGATGCAGTAGTAGAGGCAATGCTGAAAGAAGGAAGCATCAGCAGGAAAACGGCAGAAAAAATTGTCTGGGACATGCATGGAAAATAACGCCGGTAATATACTGAAAAGAAACCATGAGATCAGGGCTGATTGATAACCTGAAAACATATAAATAAGGGGGAATTCCGCAATTTACCTCAGGACGGTTTAATTCACCCCATTCATGTGATTTTGGTTTTATCCGTCAGATATGAAGCTAAAAAGATGCCCTCAAAACAACAATTTATAAACGAGTTATTGATAAATAGGCAATATATCCCGAACGGAGTTAGATTAAATGGACGAAATAGAACAGACCATAAAGAACGGAGATGCATTCCTGCAGAAAGACAAATTCATGGATTCTATCAGGGAATACACCAGGGCCTATGAAGTGATGAAAGAGGACAATGGTGACAAGGCTGAGCTATGCTACAAACTTTCACAGGCATATTACGCACTGGAACCCAAGAACCCGGAAAATTCCGGAAGATTTGGAAAGGAATCCCTTGCCATTCATGAAAAGTTGAAGGAAACTGACATGATAGTCATGGATTACCTGAATCTGGGCTACATCTACATGGATGCAAAGAAGCTTGAGGAAAGCGAGCAATTCTTCTCTTCAGCGATCAAGAAAGCGGATGAGGCTGAAGATCCCGTGCTGTTCTCCATGAGCCTCAATGCACTTGGGGAGTTGTATTCAAAATGGAAAGGAAAAACCGGGAAAGCGCTTGAGATTTACAATAAGGTCATTGAAATTTCCGGGGAAGTTGAGGACTGGGACAACTACTTTGAGGCTATGAGGGGAAAAGTATCACTTGAAAGAGAAAAAGATCCGGACAAAGCATTTGAGCTTTCCATGGAAGCCCTTGACTTCATAGACAGGATATGCTCAAAAACAAAGAACAAGAAGGAGCGGAAGGATCTGAGGAAATCACTGGACTTCATGTATGATCTTGCCAGTGATATGGCCATGGAAAAGGAAGATGTTGATCTGGCCATGAAGATAGCGCAACGGCTCAATTCAGAATAACTTCATCCTTTGTTGTACTGTATTGAATACTCTTTGAGGAAGTTGCTTATATCTATGCCCTCCTCAGACATGACTGCCATGAGTGCAACTTCAAAGTTTATCAGCTTCATGTATTCCATTATTTCCCTGGAGCTTGATATTGCCTCTTTTTTGGTCATTTTCCCCGATGCTGATATGGCGTCGAGCATCCTGTCCACGATTGGCTTGTCTGTGTTCTCTGCAAACAACTGATCCGGGTTTATCTGGAAATCCAGGGGAACGATTATCCCTGATGTGCTGAAATTTGGAAAAATCCTGCTCTCCTTTTCCATGAGAAGTGATTCCTTCAGGCTCTCCCGGATAAATTTTTCTATCATGTCAGGATCCATCAGTTTTCTCTTGTAAGCTATTGTCGTTATGAAATCCTGCCTTGTCAATCCATTAGGACTGTTTTTCCTCTCTGTGGCCACAAGGGCAATTATCCTTCTGGCTACATCCCTGTTCATTGATCGTCATTGCATTCATGGATTAAACAATTTTTATCTTTCAGGATAAGATAGACCACCATGGGATCAGTTATTGGGGAGATTCTTTCACGCGAAAAGATAAACTGTGATTCAGCAGCACATTGCAGGAACTATGTGATCCTTTTCTGGTCCCCATCCGATATCAGGGGAATTAGGATGGCAAGTTATTTTTCCAAGAGGAAAAAAGAGTTTCATGATAAGGGGCTGGGAATAATTGGTATTGTTGTACCGGAGACAAAACCTGAGAAAGACATGGGATACTTATACCAAATATTGAGTCGTTATGAAATAGATATATGTTGCGTGGTGGATGATGAACTCTATCTCTGGGCCTATTTCAACAACCAGTTCTTACCCAACCTGATCCTAATGGACGACGATGATAACATGCTTGAAGAATCCAGCGGGGCTGACAGCATAAGTTCAGTTGAGGAAAAGATTGCCGGGATAACTGGCATTGGCGATATATCCCTAGGTGAATCCTGGAATGTGCATTTTGTTGACATGAAATACAGCCTTGAACCTGGAGATTTGAAGGGAAATCTTGCTTTAAAGAAAGATGTATATCCGGATGTACCCGGTTCAGTGACTATTTCCGGAAATTGGATCCTGGGTGATGACGGATTTCCTGTTTGTGGGGGGGACTGTGTCATATCAGTGAGCGGAAAATTCCGTGAAATATTCCTGGCACTTGAAACCTGTAAAAAAGACAGGCTGATTTATGGTTCGGGTGGTTGGTCCAGGGAACAGGAAATTGAAGGTTTCAATCTTGTCAATTTATATGCTGATAAAATCCCAGGATTGAAAACAGTGGAAATAAAAATTGGGAATGGGATTAGAATATATTCTATTCAATTCTAAAAATATTCAATTGAGTTTTTTGAGCTCTTCTTCTATCTTTTTGTAATCGGGCTCCTTTCCAGGGTCCTCACTGACCCATTTGTATTTGACAGTGCCGTTTTTATCCAATATGAAAACGGATCTTTTTGATGCGGTCAGACCTTTTGCTCCCACGAAGTCGTGGTGAAGAACATCATACATTGTGCTTATCTTCCTGTCTCCATCACTGAGAAGATCGAATTCGAGCTTGTTGACCTTTGCAAATTCTGCCTGCGAGAATGGAGCGTCAACACTGATTCCCACAACTTTTCCATTAAGCTTGTTGAAGTTTGCCATAGAATCCCTGAATGAACAGAGTTCCTTCGTGCATACACCCGTAAAAGCTCCTGGGAAAAACGCCAGTACAACGTTTGATCCCTTATACTCTGACAGTTTCCTGGTTTTCAGTTTTGTATCCAGTGCCTCAAAATCGGGAGCCTTTTCTCCCACATTAACTGACATGCTCTGTGATAACAATATGGGTAAAAAATCTTTTGAAATTGATTTTCACTGGTTCAAAGCTGAAAAATTTCCAAACACGGGCATATTTCTGATTTTCTTTCATTTTATGTTTTCTTTCATAGTATTTTACTGTTTAGGAATGGAACGACCATGATTATTAAACCCATCGCATGAATTTTATAGTTTTAGAGATTTTTAGTTGATATGTTCGGTGGAGCCACATTTAAGCCTAAAACTTTTATATGATGATTTATTTTTATTTTATGGCAGAGTTTACAGAAATTGATAATGCTGGAATTGGTAAATTCCAAAGAAGACTGGCTGCAACTGCTGCACTTGGGCCCTTCACGGATGCTTTTAACGAGTTTGGAGCATCAGTATCGCTCATTGCTGTAGGATTGATTTTTCATTTGCCTCCGGTTCTAATAGTTATTGCAACAGCAGCTTACTGGGTTGGTGTGGCTGGAGGAGCAATCGCTGGAGGAATTGCTTCAGATGCCATCGGAAGAAAAAACCTTTTCCTCTATGATACAATTGGAATGGCTATTTTTGCCATATTAAGTGCGGTCTCAACCGATTATCTTATGTATTTCCTTACGAGGCTGGCCCTTGGAATTTTTATAGGTATAGATTATGCTGCTGCCGTCCCGCTTCTTGCGGAGTATTCCCCAAAGAACAGGAGAGGTTCGCTTCTTTCGTACGAAAAGATTTTCTTTATGTTCGGAACTATAGCCACTGTTGGAATAGGACTGTTATTCACCGCCGAAGTAGGCACACTTCTTGCGTGGAGATATGATTTTCTGATTGCAGCCGTTCCTGCAATAATTCTGTTTTTCCTGAGGTTCGAGATGCCGTATAGCCTCAGATGGGCTCAAACTTCCGGCAGAAAAGACCTCATACCTGGCATCCTAAAGAAACTTAAAAAAGAAGGTATTGAAATAGATCCTAACACAATAGTTATGGAAGAGAGGCATACAATAAAAGAAAACCTTCAAGAATTCTTCAGCAAGAAAAATTCGAGAACTGTAGCATACATTTTCTGGATAGGAGCCGCATATGCCCTAACTGTCAATCTGGTTTCGGTCTATGCGTCAACGGTCCTTAAGGGGCTTGGTGCTTCATCCACACTTTCTGTATTGGGTACTTTGATCATAGATATCATAGGTACATTTGGGGTTGTTCTCACACTGATAGTAGTAGACAGGATCGGAAGAAGGATCGTAGGCCTGCTTGGATTTGTGCTAAGTGCAATTCCCCTTGCTGTCCTCATAGCTGCAGAGGACCTTCATTTTATGAGCATTCCACTGGTAATCTCCATGTTTGCACTGTTCTTCTTCATAAATGTAGGTCTTGTGGGAACCTTGCAGTATATACCTGCTGCGGAGATAGGAAGTACCAGAACAAGAGGTCTTACTGTTGGATGGGAAAAACTTTTTGAATTTGGCCTTGCCCTTCCTGCACTTACACTTTATGCACTTATAGGTCTCTACTATTCTCTGATTTACGATACCGTGATGGTCATTGTGGCTGGTGTAATACTTTATTTCATATCTGTTGAGACATCTGGGAAAACTCTTGAGGAAAATGCCTCAGCAGGCAATTCACCAGGAAAATAAATTTTTAAATTTTTGTATTGTTTAAATTCCAGTACATTTTTGATATCTCGGATACATCATTTTTCCCGATTCCCATTGTCCTGGCAAGCTTCATCATAAGGTTGTTCTGTTCAATGAGGGGCATGTTGGAAACCCCAGCATTTCTTGCTGATTCAAGAGCCATTTCAATTACATGCTGGGCAAGTTCAAGTGAAAATGATTCACCAAAATCATTTTTGGACTGCCAATTCAGCCGGAACATCTGAGTAACGGAATTTGCACCACCCATTGAAAGAGCGTTGCCTGCACTTTCCGGATCGATTTTTAGTTTTCTTATCAAAACTGATATCTCCCCTAAAATGTCAACGACTGCGGTGCCGACCATGTTGCTGATCAGTTTCATCATTGAGGCCTGATCGTGATTCCCAATGTATATATGTTCACCGAGAATATTCAGAAGTTTAACCGATTTCTCATAAAGTTGTCTGTCCCCGCCAACGAAAATGGCCAGTTTACCTTCATTTGCTTCCTTTGGGCCCCTTTCAAGCTTGCAGGACAGATAATTTGATTCTTTTTTACCAAGAGCATCCTTGATCATATGCAGTTCGCTGAGACTTATTGTGGTAGTGTCTAGAATGACGGATCGCCCATCGTAATTTTCCGTGATGTTTAAAACGTCCCTGCCTGTTGGAAGAGATAGTATAACAAAATCACAAACAAAAAGAGAAGACACGTTTTCAGCTCTGGTGAACCCCTCTACCTCTGTGAATTTTTCAAATGCTCCTGCGTTAACATCATATCCACATACCTCCAATCCATTTTTTAAAAGCGTACTTGCCATTCCACCGCCCATCCTTCCTAATCCTGCTATTCCAACTTTCATGAATTATAATTCGCTGATTCTGTATAAAATTTATTGGAAATGCTGGTAATTTTTTCAACCGTCAAGTTTTATCCACGTATGAAATTAAGGTAACATGATGGTGAACGAATGAGGGCGGTTTCCCTGTTTTCAGGAGGAAAGGATTCATTTCTGTCTGCCCAGGTTGCATTGGAGCAGGGTTTTGAAATAGTTTCTGCAATCACAGTGATTCCTGAGGAATTCTCCTTCATGTTTCACTTTCCGAACGCACATATGTCAGGATATGCTGCTGAACTTTTGGACTTGAAAGTTGTTGAAACCTCGGAAGATAATTTATGGAAGCTGATTGCCGGGATGGTTGAAAATGACCATATTGAGGCAGTGATATCGGGTGCCATAGCTTCTGATTACCAGAAAACACGGATAGAGGCTGCGTGTACTGACCTCGGGATCATGTCGTTCACACCCCTATGGAGAATGGATCAGGAGAGCGAACTGCGGGAGATCATAATGAGGGGCATACTTCCTGTAATCGTGTCAGTATCTGCAGAGGGGTTTGGCATGGACGATCTCGGGAGAACTATTGATGCAGGGTATCTGGAGACGCTGAAGAAAAAAAATGAACGTTACGGAATCAATGTCACAGGAGAGGGGGGAGAATACGAAACTTTCGTTGCCGGCATTGCCCCGGGGAAGAGGGTGATAATTGAGGAATCTGAAAAGCTATGGGAAGGTTCCCATGGGTATTTTCTCATCAGCAAAGCGAGGGTCGAGTAACCCTGGAATATTGCAATTTGACAGATCAGTCCAGTGTTTTCTGGGAATAATCAGGCAGGCTGACAACATACCTTTTCAGGTCTAGTGACAGGTTTATCATCTCCCTGAGTATTTTTATTGTGACATTTGAATCAGAACTCAAAGGCTCCATCATCATGTTGCTTGCAGGTATCTTAATTCCAGCTTCCCCAAGCTTTTCTATATATTCCATCCTCTTTTGCGGAGTTACGCGTTTATAATTTCTCGGGAGTTCAACTCCGCATCTTTCCATCTCCCTCAGAAACAGAGGCCTGTTGAACAGGAAGAAAAGCATGCGGAGGGCGTTGTCTCCTGAATTCTCCTCGTCATAAATTCTCGATGCCGTGCCAACGATCTCGTAGATATCCTGGTGGTTGTTGTACAGAACGGAATATATTCTTGACGGCTTTATCTCCTTCTCCTTGAGGTATCCAACATCGACAAGCGCCCTGAGATACCCTGTTAGGACAAGCCTGTGAATGACGATCCCCTGGTCCTCGAGAGATTTGTGGAGCCCTGAGATTGATTTTTCCTCTCTCGAAAGATCAGCAATTATTTGTTTCTTTATTGTTTTTTCTTCAGTCAGGTTACCATTCATCAGATCCCTCTATATACTTCCTGCAGCAGCAGTTTGGACGACTCAATAACGTTGAGGCATATCTTCTCCGACTGTCCAGTAAAAGTCTTCGGATCAAGAGTATGCTTTAATTTCTCCTCCGGGATGTACTTCAATATTCCATTGGATATTAGGCTTTCCTTGAATGACCTTCCGG
>JAJYYD010000033.1 GCA_021801305.1 Thermoplasmata archaeon | reverse complement strand
CCACTCCACCTGCAATTACTGCCTTATACTGACCTGACCTCACCCCGTTTGCTGCAAACTGGAGTGACTGCAGGCTGGAACCGCATTGTCTGTCCAGTGTGACGCCAGGAACTGATTCGGGTAAACCGGCTGAGAGCCATGCATTCCTTGCAATGTTAAACCCTTGATCTCCTGCCTGACTTACACACCCTATTATGAAATCCTCAATCTGTGAAGGTTCAACTGAGGTCTTCCTGAACATTGCTTTTGTGAGATCTCCAAGCAGATCAACAGGATGGACATCGCGCAGGCTTCCGTTCTTTTTTCCTATGGGTGTCCTTATGGATTCTACAACATAGGCTTCTTCCAGAGTTCTCACTGTCATTATGATATCATTTTTACATAGGTCTAGGATTATTTTAACGTTTATGCCTATTTTGACTGATGTCTGATGTTAACAGCAGAATTATTTAACAAGCGACAAACACATTATTTTTTTCCAGGACTCACTAAAACTTCACGCTGTTTCTCCCAGTTTCTTATGAGCCTGTAATAGAGAGCTGCACCCCCTACTTGAAGGACTCCTCCTATGATCAGAGGGAGTGGAAAATAGATATCCATCAGATAACCTGCAGCACCAGATGTCATCTGGGATCCCCTTGTGGAAACTCCCTGTATGCTTGAAGCTGCTCCAAAGTCCTCCTTACCTATACCCCTTACACTTATTGCACTCCTCATAGGTGCCCCCAGACCAGCTATTCCGCTTCTCAATGAATACAGGGAAAGAGCGAGGACTACAAATGGGGAGAATGCTATAACAAGGAGAATTGCACCCTGAAATATCCTGGTGACTGAAGAAACGGTTATTGCCCTGAATTTTGCAGTGTTAATGTACTTCCCTGAAACATATGATCCAATAGCCATTGCAATGTATGCAAATGTGAATATCTCTCCCACAAAAGATACTGTTATGTTGAATCGGAGTTCAAACCATAAGGGGAGAAGTGGGATGGCTATTCCAAGACCTGCTCCGTTGATTATATTCGGCCCTATGATCCTGAGCGTATAAAGGAGGCTTTCCCTTTTCATGACATGTGTGGTCTTCCGTGGCCTGAATCGTTCCCGGAGCATGAAGAGCGAGATGAATGAAACTGCCATCATGATGGTTGAAACAATGAAAAGAAGCCGGAACGATTCTATTGATCCATATATTGGAGCTATATAACCATGAAATATCAGCAGTATTCCCCCAAATACCGCGAAAACTGATGCTACAACATTGATCTTTGACAGCATCCACACTCTTCTGTGCTCTTCTGGCCAGTTGCTTGCCACAAATGCGGTCATGCCTGGTGAGAAGGCCCCTCTCATCCCCCCTGCTGTTCCCGTTATACCCCCTATGACAGCTGCAACGGAGATTACATATATGTTGCTGGATAGGGACAATGCAATGAGCGCAGCAAGAGGTGCAGCTTCACTGATCAACAGTGATCTTGAATACCCTATCCTGTCGTCCACCATGCCCAGCACGAATGTAAAGGCCATGCTGAAAAGTACTATGAAAAGATAGAGTATCCCTATGAATATTACACTGTAGCCCAGTGCATGCAGATAGAGAGAAAGAGCCAATGTCACATAGATCAATGCGGTACTTCTTGCCGCTCTTGATATAAGTAGATATTTGAAAGAGGAATCAATCTTTTCAGATGAATCTGAAAACATAACAGATTGTATCCCTGCCGGTTATAAAAACATTTGAAGAGTTATCCAGGCGTTATAAGGTTTTCATGCTAAATTCACAGAGGCAACAGCAAAAGTAGAACAAAAATTATTATCTATTTCACAATGCCAGTCAGTTAAGCAAGGGTAGTCGAGCTTGGTCAAAGGCGCCAGATTGAGGGTCTGGTTCCGTAGGGATGCGAGGGTTCAAATCCCTCCCCTTGCATTTTAAACTAGATTTTAGCCTGTTGTCTATAGATCAGCAATCCACCTGTAATGCAGTTCCCGTAGATCATTCCCTGAAATATGTTTCCTTTTCATTTTTCCTGTATGGACAGATGTAACCTTAATAAACGCGCCCATACTCAATAATCCATGAAAATCTTGTGGTATGGCCTTCCTTCCACAATTGATTTCCCGAATTTTGTAACTTCACCGAATTCTCTGCTTTTTACAAAATCAGAAAAAGATTCAACACTGTCCCACAGGCTGAGGATCATGTACTGGTTCTTGCCAACCTCCCTGTACAGATGTGCCTCCCTGAATCCGCCTGCATTAAGATCAAGGAACTCGACTGTCGCCTGGAATGTGTCCTCAAACTCCTTTTCATGTCCCTCTTTTATTGTGTAATAGAAGCCAATATTTGCCATATTTCTGTGGTTATCCCGCTGCCCGGGTTCCCCACCCTTTACTTCAGACCTGTTCATAATACACCCTTTCCCTCTGTGTCATGTTCGTTTTCCCTTATAGTGTTTCTGAAGCCTCCAAAATACATGCGGAAATAGAATATCATCATGGAACCGACAAATATTATCATCAGGATTGTCAGCTCAAACATTGCAGACTGCATTGCAGTCCCTGAGAAATAGGCCCTTACATCAACAGTACCACCAAACAGATTCGGGAAGAATGATCTCTCTATAATGGCAACTGAAATACTCATTACAGATATGTAAAATATCTTGTTTTTTGCGATTAAGGATGTCCCGCGTATATTATAGAGGACGGGCAGAAGTATAGTGAGAACAATGGGTATCGCTAGATAAGGATAGAAGACAAAATTTTTCAGGAATGCAAAGGAAACAGCGTTTATGACAAGACCGGCCACAGTGATATAAATGGAATTCCTTTTGTTTTTCTCCATGTCATAGAAAACATAGGAAAGACCGAGGAATATGAGGGCGCTTCCAAGGATTATCCCGTCATCCGGCAGGTAAGAAAAGAATGGTATGAGGTTGAACGAATGCGCAGATATGCTTATTCCTTTTCCTGTAACTATTGACACGTATATTACAAGAAGTATTGCCCCGAGAATCAGCGTTACAGTGGAATAGATCCTGTATAGGGTTTTCTCTGATATGAAGCTGTTTTTCCATATGAACTCTGCAAAAATTATGGATGCGTTCCTTGTGCTGTACAGTATCATGAACAGGAGGATTAGAGGAATATAGGTTTCGGCAACGACTGGAAGCAGACCCGGAGCAAGTGCCTCAACATTAACCACGTACAGTACGAAGAAGGTGCCTGTAATTTCCCATATCGGTATTATAAAACGTTTCACCTGTTTTCCATAAGACCTGTAATGCATCAGGAGGGCTGAACCGGCCATGAACTCGGTGCTTATAATTGCAAAGAATACTGCAAATATGACACTGTTCATGAAGAATTCCGACTCAACGACCTGGTACATTTACTTCACCTCCTCTCTTCTCATCTGTTGGTTCGTCATTGAACTCCCTGAAATTTACTGTCTTTGCTGTGTAATATATGGTGAATGGGATTGCTACGAGATAGAATATTATCATTGCTATCCCAAGTGGAACTATGGAAGGGGAAGTATTGGCCGCCTGGGAGACCTTCATGACATTATAGATGATCCATGGCTGCCTTCCAACTTCATCTGTAACCCATCCGGATTCATAAACAAGCAGCCCAAGTACTCCTGATATTATTCCACCGGCTACCACAAACCTGTGCGTGTAAGGGTCTTTGTGCAGAAGATAGCCCAGAATAACGAAGAATGCAAACAGTCCAATCAATGTTCCCCCAAGAACCATAACATCAAACGTAAGATGTATGAAGAGAGGAGGCCAGAGACTCTGGTTTGGGAACAGGTTGAGTCCTGGCACTGTGCCTTTCCCGAGAGTGAGAGGGAATGCAAGAAGACTCTGAAGATGAGGTATTGTTATTGCATCCAGAATCTTCCCGTGAGAGAAAATCCCCCCGATTGTTTCCGCTGCATTTGCTGAGCTGTGCAGATTCAACTCGATTGCTGCATATTTCAGGGGTTGCTCCACTATGAGCATTGATGCAGTAAGGGTGCCGCTCAGTCCTGCCAGCACTATGAAGAATCCTGATATGGCAGTGGATATCTTGAGAAGCGCCTTTGAGGCAACTCTTGCAACACCCTTTCCCTTGAGATAGAAATAAGAGAAGAATGCGATCATGAGAAAACCTCCGGCAGCATACGTTGTCGTAACAACATGAAATTCCTCGCTCCATGTGGAAGGTGCATTAAAAACGGCCCATGGATTTATTCCAGTAAGTACTCCTGTTGCAAGGTATGCATGAATATTGAAGCCCACCGGGGTGTTCATCCATGCGTTAATCATGGTTATGAATATTGCCGAGGCAGCTGTACCCACCACAACCATCACTGAAAGAAGCCAGTGGGAATACCTGTTCTTGAATCTGTCCCAGAAATATACATACATAACAAGTGCTATTGCTTCCAGGAAAAATGCAAAAACTTCGGAATAGAATGGAAGGATTGACACATACCCGACAACTGACATGAACCCGGGAAACAGGGCAAAGAGCTCCACTGCAATCAGTGTACCGCTGGCAGTTCCTATTGCAAATATAATTATGAGTGTCTTTGCCAGTCTTCTGGATATCTTTTCATAGAGTTCATCGTTCCTCCTTATGGCAAGAAGTTCAACAATTGACACAAGAAGTGCCAGTACCATGGATATAACCACAAGAATTATGTGCGATCCTATGGAAAAAGCAAAGAATACCCTGTCAAAATTAACTATTGACAACCTTGTTCACCTCCTTTTTTACAAATAAAGTCCTGAAATTTACGAAGCCGAACCACAGAAGAAGTATGCCTATAAACTCGGCGAAATACAGGAAAGCCGGAAAAGCCGCTATGTAAAGAGTTCCAGCTATGCTTACAACCACCGTGCCTGCTATTATGTCAAGCATTTTGTAGCTTTTTCTTGTCCTGTAGGAAAGAACTGCAGTCACAATAAGGATGGCTGCAGCCGGGAATGTCACAAATGATGACGCAATTGTTACAAGCAATGGAAGAGCCCCAAAAACCACTCCGTTTATTATTATGTTTCCAACCGGCGTGAAGACAAGCGAGAATAGCAGGAATATATCCACTATTACTGAATATACCGCATATGAAAGCATGAACCCCCTCTTTTTCAGCAGATTCAGGGAACCAAGTGAAAGCATCTGCACAAGAACAGCCACCGCGAAGAGATATGTTCCCATAAGGACCGGCATATATATTGAAAATGAGAACACAACTTCCAGCAAGACCGCAAAAGCAAAAAGCCACATTCCCGCCGACCAGTACAGGAAAGACCTGTTTTTGCCTCCGACGTAGTTTTTAGTGAGAAGGAATGCCAGTACTGCACTCGCCATGAATATAAACAATGTTGAACCTAGAACCAGACTTTCTACCATATTATTTTCCTTTCCGTTAATTAAAACGAAGTTTTGCAAGTTATATAAGGAGTCATGAACACTTAGGTGCATAAGTGATCATTCTTGCGCACAAATGAGTCACATCAAACCTATAGATCATTTATTAAACTATTAACAATGTGTATGAAGGTTAAAGAGCATGAGCAGGCTGAATGTTTCCCTGAGTAATGAAACTGCCAAGGATCTGGAAAATGCGGCACGGAGACAGGGCAAGACTGTCAGTTCGATTGTAGGAGAAGCGTCCAGGATGTATCTTGAGATGGAATCTTCCGGAATTAGTGTTGAACTGATAAGAAAAACATTCCTGATGGTCAATGTTCTCAAGGCGACTGACGCAGTTCCAGTTCCATCAATTCTGCTTGATTCAATAATCAAACTGGCCCTCAAAGCCTCGGAGGCTGAAACCCTGGACAAATGGTTTGAGCGTGGTGAAGTTGTGGGGAGCATTATAAAGCAGTATGCACCTGACATAGATGCCCTGAAGGATGACATTGACAATATGTCTGAATTTCTTCCTTCCAATATGCTCCAGATAAAAAAGAGCCATTCTGACGTTGAGATCATGCTCTCGGGTGCGGGCTACAGCAAGGAGGCAGCAAAATGCACATGCTCTGGCATAAAGGGATTCCTCAAATCTTATGGAATAAAGGTCCAGAATGGGGATTCCACTGAGGGTTTTGTCCGCGTCAGGGGCGTCATAGAACACTCTGATCCATAAAATAACAAAATCCTAATAACCACTGCCAAGAATAAATAATATTGCGCACATAAAGAATTATGGAAAAAGACAGGGAACTATTTCTTTATATGGCTTCATTGATTCATAACGGCACCTACAACTATGGCATAAGATGGAAGGATTTCTATGCCGCATTTTCAGGTATTTCATCCTCTGATCCAAGGGCAATATGCAATGATCTGGTGAATGAAGGATATGTTGAATCATCCGGCGACAATGATCCATTCATGATAATATCCAGGATTGGAATTGAGGCCTCAGATTCAACTGTTGAAACCCTTTTCCTGGGCATAAGGAAAGATGCCGCTTCATACAATCTTGCAATATGCTACAGCATTGAGCCAAGCCTTGTTAAATCCATATTCTCGGCGGCTTATTACGGTTCATATGCAGTCAGGGAGTCCCCGGTTGCAAAGACCTTCGTGCCAATATGCACATCCGATGAATTCCAGAAAGACCCGCGAGTAGCAAAAATAGTCAAGGATTCCATATCTGGCTGGAACAGGGATTTATCAGCCATAACCCCATTGATCCAGAAACGGTGGTTTTCCGATTTGCTCTTCATGCTTAAGAATGGAAAGTATGGGAATGGAGGTTTCAATTATATAGAAAATATGGAAACTGCCGAACGTGATGAGTTCATAGGGGGAACAGTTTCCATAATAGACAATGGCCTCCTTGTGACGCTTATCCTCGGCTTTGGAAAAATGCTTTCCAGGAAAGATGTGGAGAAATCCATGGATGCTTATTCAAACAGAACCAGGAAAAAGGACAGAGTTTCCAGAGTCTACTCATACCTGAGCATAGGAAATGACATAATGGTGGGGCTTGAGTTCCTCATTGGAAGTTTTGAATTCCTTCCGCGGGCAAATGAACTCCTGGGCGTGTATCTCTTTATTGCTGGAAGTTCCCAGCTGCTCATAAGACCCTTGATTGAGATATCAAAGAGAATCCATATCTACAGGATTAACCGAACAAAGATAGAGCTTGAATGAGATTAATGGAGATATCAGCGTTCCTCGAATTTCATCATCCTTCCGTCACCGTATGTCCTGAAATAGTACTTGAATTGGTTGTTGCCGGAATAGGCTGTGCATTCCCTGCCTGAACTGTAGTTACCATGAAGTTCCACCCTGTCTATGACATTCCATCCAGTTCTTTTCTTGACCTCGTCCACCATGTTCTGGAATATGTCGGCGCATATGTTGCAGCAGAAGAACATATCTTCGCCCTGGATATCCCTGTGGTATTCACCCCATGTTGCATTGCAAAGCCCGCATCCTTCCTCATTGTTTGTTTTCAATCATTTCACCTCTTTCCAGTCTTGCTTCCAGATAATCAGAGAATGCATTTGCAGAAAGAAGATATGATCCCTGTACATCCTCCAGATTTTCAGGTGTGCAGTATTTTTCAATGATATCCAGCGCCACATAGGAATGGGAAACATCCGCCTCATACCCTTCTTTCAGGAATGCCCTGACCTCTGCCGTTGCCTTACCCCCTGAAAGAATTTCCGGGTTGAAGTATGGATATTTTGCCCCGTATCTTCCAAGGTCCCTGTTTGCCACAAGCTCCAGTGAGTGCATTGCAGCCATAGTCTCTATCCAGGTTCGTTCTGATGCTATCCTGTTCCATGTGTGGACAGCTCTTAAAGTGGCCGGAAGCGGAGTGGATTGGAGAATGGATTTCCTGTCAAGGCCAAGAGATTCGCCCATCTCTATGAGCAGTTCATGATGGGATGGTTCATCCTTCCCATATCCATGCAGCTCGGTCATGATGTTTTCAAGCTCATAGTCCTGAACATCATCAAAATCAGTTTTTGCAATCACATAGGAACATGATTTAATCCACTGCTTCAGGAAATGGTGATGCTCAATAGCATATCCTCTCAGGACATTCTCGTCATATGACTGCATGGCAAGTATGAATGGATGAGGATTAGGGCCCCTGAAATGATCAACAAAATTCTTTATTATCCAGTCCTTTATGCCTTTTCCATTCATGGAGTAATATTCAGAAAGCATGCCGGACAACATCTCCTGATCAATTCTTGTCCGTGTTATATTCCTGTTCAACCATGAGACGTGGGGTGCGTCACTCTTTCCGGCTGAAGTGAGAAAGTGGGTTGCAAGTTCGCCATAATTTCCCCTGCTGAATCTGGTTCCACATACGGCACAGTCCACCATGATTTATGCATGCATGATTGCTATTAATCCGTTTTGGAGTTCCCATACCAGTTTATAACAGGGATACTGCCCCTATTCAATGTCCGGGGATTGATATGGTTGTTATATGCAATGGCAGCAGGAAAAGTGCAGATATTACGAAGTAGATAATCACAAGGAGTATCCATGCTACTATTGCAATAAGGAAGCCGTTAACCCATCCTGTTCTGACCATGCTCTTTACAACATATATCATGCCCAGCAGACCCACAATAAAACCGATGATAGGGGTAAATATGCTGAAAATAAGGAAAAGGATTGCAAATGCAATTATTGAGAAGAGTGCAATTACCATGCCCCTTCCAACCGATATTTTTTTGCTGATTACTGCGGAGGTTGCAATTTTTATAACAAAACCATCTATAACCCATGATATCAGGAGTGTTAAAAGAAGCCCAAGTACCAGCGCAATAGAGTCCAGAAAATACGTAATCACTGATATGGATTGGCAACAGGGTATTTGAATTTTACATTAATATTTGCAATAGTTTGT
>JAJYYD010000111.1 GCA_021801305.1 Thermoplasmata archaeon | reverse complement strand
AAGACCAGGGGCCTATCCTATTGTATTGATGTTCCAGTAAGCCAGTTTTTTCCCCGACGTGAACATAAGGCATCTCAGGCCGCTTCCGTGAAGCTTAAGGGCAAGATTCCTGTCATTGGTCACAACATATGCACCCATTCCGACGGCTGTGTTGAATACGCAATCATCGCCTTTTCCTTCAGATTCTATGGTAATAAATCTCTTCACTATTCCAAGAGCAGTCCTTGCGTTCACATTTCCAGAGGAGAGTCCCCTCAATTCGTCAATGACACATTGAGGAACGATTATTTCGCACTTGCCCACAAGATAAGTGACCTGGTCCCTGAGATCAACATGGGTTTTTACTGCGTAAACAAGGGAGTTTGTGTCCAGGACAACCTTCTTTGCAGAATCATCATTTTTCACGGTCTACAACTTCTGCTATAGCTGTATTGTTTCTTATCTTTTTTATCAGGACCTTTACAGTTTCACCCTTCTTCACGCCCGGAACAAAGATGTTGTAGCCCCTGAATATCCCTCTGCCTTCCCCTGACGGACCTATGCTTGTAACCTGTATTGTATACTGTTTTCCCTCTTCGATGTCGCTGTCATTTTCCTTTGATTCTCTGCCCATTCTTATGGGGTGCTGGGCACCACATGCTTTACAGACAAGAACAGTAGTTCTTCCGACCTTCTGGAGCTCTGTATCAGGTGAATTGCACTCATAACACATGACAAATGTGTCCATGTACATGTTCATTTTTGACATGAACTGTTCCAGAGTCACCTTACGGTTTATTATCAGCCTCTTTCCGTTCAGGGTCAGCCCGATTCCAAGTTCACTCATCAGGAACTTGGTAATATGCCTTGGGTCCCTGTTTATGAGGCTGAGCATATCCCCAAAGTTTCTGACAATGGTCAGTTTTCCTTCATATATGATGTCAGGGTCAGGTATCTTGAGCCTCTCCATATTTTTGTTTGATTTTGATAAAATCTTTTCTCCCCTCTTCAAAAGGGCTTCGTAATCTCCTTGAACCATGGCATGTTATTGGACAGCTTTATTAATACTTTGACTGTTTAAAATAAACTCTGGATTTAGGCTATTCAGGAATGTTTCCTCAAAAAATATGGAACAACAGTCTAAATCTTTGATATAAATATAACGTACTTAGAATAAAGATGTACACACGATAAAATAGGTATGACAATTTCATGCCATTAACAATTTTTAGTGTCAAAAGTACGCTGATATATTGTATTATCATCAAACAAGAATAATACAATGTGAAAATTTCTGTACATATTTTGTCCGTACATTACAAAAATTTAAATACTTCCGTACGAATAGAAGGGTGAGGTTAAACCGATTGGAAGGAAAAGATACTAAGCTGACAATCCGAATATCCGAGGCAGATCTCGAGGAAATAGATGAATTTCTTCAGAAAAACAGCAGCTTTGGAAGCAGATCGGAATTCATAAGGCATGCATCAATCGATTTTATTTCAAAGAGCAGGGCACAGTTTGTAGAACCTTCAGAGACAAATGTAAACGTAAGCAGGAAACTACTGGAAACATTGAATCTTGCAATAGGAAAGGGATATTTCAGTTCAATCAGTTCCGCCCTGGGGGAGATATTAAATTATTCAACAGAGAAGGGGATTATTTCGGAACTAATCATAAAAAGGCGCCAGGAGTACAGGAATCTGGCAGAGAGTGTTTCAGACATCTTCATGGAAGAACCGGACCTGGAAAAAGGAACAAAAGATCAAGACGTATTAAAAAAAGGAGGAAATTGAGATGGAAAATGAATTTGACAACAATATGGGAAAGCAGGCCCGCGAGATAGTAAGAAACTACTACGAGGACCGTGCAGATAACACAATCATATCATTTGGCAATGCTGGAAGGAGGATACTTGAAAATATCATGCCACTGGAATACAGGAGGGCGGTTTACCATTCAGTTGTAAGGAACAAGACCGGCTATCATGTGAACGACTATGCTGACAGGTATACGGATATACTGGAGATAGTTGGCCCGGAGCCAATGGAAGTTGAGCTGGTCAGCAAGCTGCAGTATGATCAGGAGAAGGCAAAGAAGGTAAAACTTGTGGAAAGGGATCCTGTAAAAATAAGCGAATCTGTCATTGACTACAATCCGCATGATTTTTCACCCTCAATAACTGCCAGTGAAATATTCTCCGGGATGGACAAGTCAAACTCATTCATACTTGTAAGCGGCTTTGGCGGCCAATTTGCCCAGCCCCTCCATATAGCATTTTCCAAACTTCTTGCAAACAGGAACATAACACACTACAATCTTGTCGTCATACCTTCCGTGAACGAATACTCAAAGAGGCATCTGGCAGAAGTAGGCAAGAAGGAACTGTCGAACATAAACCACTATATAAGAGAATATGACAACGACATTCACCTTGGTCCCCTGAATGGAACCATGGCCCAGATATCTGAAAAGGTAAAGAATCTTAATATAAGAATAGCCCGGGACCTTGAGGTTATATCCACAAGGATGTCCGGCGCACTTGAACTTCTAAGACTCCAGCTGATATCCTGAGGCAGGTAACATCTGAACAACCTAAAGGTTGTTCAGTATATCTTTTTCCTGCATGTTCCTCTCACAGTAGTAGCATCTGAGCACCAGTGGCTTTTTTGATGATACATAGAACTCGCTTGGAACAGGTTCCCTTGAATTAGTTATGCAGTTGCGGTTTGAGCACTTTATTATTCCAGTTACTCTCTCCGGAAGGTCCACCCTGAACTTCTCAACGACCTCATAATTCTTGACTATACTTATTGAAGCCTCCGGGGCAATAAGCGAGATTTTGTCAACCTCAAATCTTTCAAGATACCTACCCTCTATTTTCACTACATCCTTTGAACCTATTCTGCCGCTTGGAACCCTGATTCCAACGCTTACTGTCTGTGATCCCTTCTCATCTATCTTCAGGATTGCCAGAACCTTGATTGCCTTGCCGGCAGGAATATGGTCTATGACAGTTCCTTCCCTTATTTTCGAAATTTTCAGTGTCTGTTCCATTTTCTTCACCCCAGTATTGTTGAAACAAGTGCCATCCTTACAGGTACACCATTTGCTGCCTGCCTGAAATATGCAGCCTTTTTGGAATAGTCAACCTCAGGAGATATCTCGTCTATCCTGGGAAGAGGATGCATTATTATGGCGTCATCCTTCATCTCCGAAACCGCCTTCTCATCAACGGAGTATGAACCGATCACACTCTGGTATTCATTCAGGTCTGTAAATCGCTCCTTCTGTATTCTCGTCACATAGAAAACATCCGTTTTCTTCAGTACTTCAGACAGGCTGTCAGTCACCGTTACATCGAATCCCTTTGGCAATCTCGCAAGAATGTGTTCAGGTATCCTGAGAACCTGTGGCGAGACAAGGGTGATGCTCACGTTGAACTTTGAAAGGGCAAGTATGAGCGAATGAACGGTTCTTCCGTACCTCAGGTCTCCGATCATGGCTATGTTAAGCCCGTCTATTGCGCCCTTTTCCTTCTTCATGGTATAGAGATCCATCAGTGTCTGTGTAGGATGCTGCCCTGATCCGTCTCCGGCATTGATAACCGGCTTGGAGGAAAACCTGGAGGCAAGTCTCGCCGCCCCTTCCATAGGGTGCCTGATCACAATGATATCTGAATACGATTCAGCCATCCGGATGGTATCAGCAAGCGTCTCGCCCTTGGCAATGGAAGAACTTCCCGTATCAGAAACTGTTATGACTGACCCGCCCAGCCGGTTCATTGCGCTTTCAAAGGAAAGCCGCGTTCGTGTACTCGGCTCATAGAAGAGTGTAGCCATAATCTTTCCATCCATTACTTTCAGGGGTTTGTGCTGTTCAAGCAGCTTTGACATCTCATCTGAAGTTTCAAAAATCTCAGTCATATCCTCTTTTGACACATCGTCAATAGAGACAACGCTCCTGTTTTTTAACATCGGGTATGAATATAGGTACTGTTTTTATATATCTTTGCCAGAAAGACTTATGGTGCCTTACGGGTGTACTGCCGGAACCGGTACGGCCGAATTACATCTGCCATATGGGTGACATCCATTGTATGCCGGCAGGATTTCATCACTTCTTGCTGAAAAGTTCCGTAACGATGCCATATCCTGTTTTCATCTTGAGTCCGGTCACGGAAAACTCAGTTCTCCCGTAGTCGTGAATACCTGCATCATTGAGGTACTGGAAAATTGAACTGAATGAAGGTATGTCGGTCGCAAAGGATTTCCCAAGGTCCCTGAGGTCAATGAAATACCTGCATATATCCTCGTTTCGCATGAGGTCAAGAAACTTTCCCAGCTGAACCGGATTTTCCATGTAATCGGGAACATCCATTTTTGCAAGCATGTTTTCACTGTTGATCTTCCCGGTCCAGATCGGTCCTTCCTCGATTGACGGATAGACTGGGGATATCTCCCTGTTTTTGTTCAGGAAACCTATGTTTTCAAGCATCGCATCCGATCCGGAGGTACCCTTTGACACCTTAATGATAACTCTGTAGAAATGGGATTTCCAGAATGATACCTGCGGCTCCAGGTAGCGGTCAAAAACCGCTGCTCTCCGTGCCAGATACGCAATAAGTGTTCTTATGCCCGCTTCATGCCTCGTGGAATCGTTTGGCAGGCGTGTTCCATACCTGCGGAAAGCCTTAGAGGGATACGACCCTGTCAAAGCTGAGAGATCAGTTGCCGTGAATGCCACGTAACCTCCATTTCTTATGTTCCGGATTGCGTCGTCCGCATACCTGACAATGGAACCATACGGGTCAACATCAATGAAATCAAAGGGCACTTCCCTTACTTCACTGTTAAAATCTTTCAGTTTAAGGGTTGCAGAACTTCCATTAAGTTCAGAGTTTCTTTCCAGGTATTTAAACGATTGGGGATTCTTTTCGCAGATTGTAACATCCACCCCAGCTTCTTTTTCAACCCTGAAACCTCTTGCCCCGGTTGATCCAAAACCATCAAGAAAAGTCTTTATTCCTGTTTGCCTGATAAATAGTATTGTGAGGTCCCGGTTTATGATCTGGGACCTGTTGTAGAAACCGGACCCAATTTTTCCAGGTCCCTTTGTCTGGCTGTTCTCAGGAATATCGAGCTGTACCTTTCCTTCCCGGATTAACAATCAGCTACCTTCTTCTCCCTTGATAACTCTTACGACCCTGAAAGGAAGCAGATTTCTGTTTATGGGGGTGATATCAAATACCCTTATTCCTTCCAGTGCCTTTATTTCCTGCAGTACCGGGTTCCTTGACTTCTTGTGGAGAGTTACAACAAGAGGTTTCTCTGACTTCAGTGTTTCAACAATCTCCTTCTGTATATTTTTAGTGACGTTTTCCAGTTTCCCCACTTCATCTATCACAATTACATCAGCTTCTTCCCTTGCTTTCTGGAGGCTTGGTATAAGTATCTCCTCAAGCAGCCTTGTGTCCACCCCGAGCTTGTCAATCTTTACCCTTGAAACTATGTCCACATCAGCAAAATTGACCCTCTTCTTGGTGTTTATATCGAAGAGGGAATACCCCTTGAGTTTTCCATGATCAACTATCTCGTTTACAAGAACCCCCTGGATGGTCATTCCGTCATTGATCAGCATATCCATTATTTTTCCAAGGGCCTCTGCTTTTATGCTTCCGACCGGTCCAGTGATTCCAATCTTCACCGCCACCATTTCAATTACCTTCCAGATACATCAGGGGATAATCCATGTCGGGCACATATCTCAGCCTTGCCTTTACCTCCTCATTCCTGTATTTTATGGTAAGGCTCACATCCATCATCTCTCCACTGAGTGTTATGTATTTGTAAACTCCCTGTCTTTTATTCACGATTTCCCTGTCAATTCTTACACTGGCTTCCTTGACAAAAGGCTGAACAAGCACACTTTCCCTGATAGCATTTTCAAGGGATTCCAGATTAGTCAGATTTATGGGGATTCCAACATACTGGTGATATATTGTTCCCAGTTTAATTCCTGCCTCAAATGTTGCTCTTTCTCTATCCGTGCAGTTAAAATAATGTTCAGCTGGATCTTGCATATTCTACCTATATGTCAGGAAGTTAAATAAACATTTTTCGAAATCTAAAAAGGCATTTTTCCAAGTTGCGGGTAATATTATGAAAGAACGGCAGTAATGATACATTTTATCATTGAGGAAGAGTCCGGTAATCATGCTTTATAAGTTAATTTCAAGTCAGGCCGAAAATTATATGTTGCCTTAACTTAAATATCAATATAATGAGGCCCTTTATCATCAATGAACCGATCATTCACTCCACGGGGACATAACTGTGAATCATGTATGCACAATGATCCAGTCATGCGAAATTTCCATGGGACATAAACTTATATTCATGCCATAATCAATTATCACGACAGACCATAATGCCATCAGGACCGAAATTCTTTCATCCGGAAGCTACAAAAAGCTTCTTGAAATCCGCAGAACTATACAAAATCTCAAGAATTCTATGCCATTTACCATTGCCGCTGATCTTCAGGGAAGGGTTGAAGAGAGGATCCGGATATTCGAATTCCCTCTTTGTGACACCAACGAAATGAAGATTATGTTCAAGAATGGACTCCTTGTGCCAGTAGTCAGACAGGACTGCATTGATGCCAGAAACGAGGACAGAAAATTCACGGACTACATTTTTGCGAAGTATGTTTCTGCCAGCGATATTGTTATTGATCCTGACGGAGTTACCGGATCATACGACAAGGACTACTTCAGGAAGGTATCAAGGAACAGCCCCCAAGTGGAAAAATCTCAGGAAGAACTTTCCCGGTCCTTTCAGAGCAAGGTGGACCTTCTGGTTACAAAGATCGAAAACTTTGAAAACATGTACAGGAGGGACCTTACAAAAATAATGGGAAACCTGGACAGCCTCAATGTGAAAATGGATTACATATACCGGAAAATATTCGAAGAGGAGGAGGATAAAAATAAGGAAAAATAATTTCAGCAACAGACATGGAATAACTTTTTTACGTGATTTCAAAAAACGATAAAAAGATATATCAAGGTTTCAATTACCCATAAATCCGAAGAGGTAAAGAAAAATCATGATGAAGAATAAGGATGAAACCAAAACCAAGGTTCCGTATGGTGGTTTTTACAAGGTTCTTGGCCTGGCGCTTGTAGTTGTTGGACTGGCATTCTATTTTGCCTGGTCCATAATGTATGGAACATGGTTCGACATAGGGTTATATTCATTCGTTATTGTCCTCATTGTATTCGGCCTTCTTTCAATCGCACTGATCGATGCAAAGGAAAAAGAAGGCATATTGTAATTTTTCAGTTTAATCCATATTAACCATTTACTGAATCATTCTTCGTTCATTCTCGGTGCTTATTATCCTGAGTTTGATGAGTCTCCTTCTTTTTATGAGGAAACATTCAGAATAGTCCAATGTCTTGCCTCCGAGGAGTGAATGAAAATCAGGTTCTCCAAAACCCTCAAGATTAAGCATTTTAGCATATTCCTCTTTCATGGACCTGGTCCGGAAGACAAATATTGATGATGTATTCGCAAGAAGTGATTTATTATCCCGGTAGGCGAACAGGTCGTCCAGGCTCTGGGTTATCGATATTATTGAAAGCATGTAGTGCCTTGAATGCCTGCTCAGGTTCGAAAGTATTCCTGAGGCACTCCGGTTTGATAGTGCCAGGTGTGCTTCGTCTATAACAAGCATTTTCTTTGTTCCGGGGGTGTGAACTGAATATACAAAGATGGAAAGAATCAGTTCCGGCAGGAGGCTTTCCGAAGTTTCCTCCTCCAGTATGTCCGTCTTGAAAATAACCACGCTGATATGATCGCTCATCCAGGATTCAGAACTGATGAAATTCAAGGCTTTTGATCCACTGGAATTCATCCCGTATTTGCTCCATATGCTGTGGATAATATCCGCCGCCTTCTCCTCCGGATTTTCCTGCAAAACAGATTCAATGTGGTTTTCAATTTCCTTTTTCATCCTGTCGTCTCCAAAAATTGTACTGGAAATTATTGAAGCCAGAGGGGATATCAGGTCAGTATCCAAGGATCCTCCCAGGGAAAGATCAAGCAGGTCTCCCTTCCGGAAATTTACTTCGACTGCCCCCGGCCCGAACATATCGGCAGAATATTCATTGAGTGGGTCAACAATGAAGATCTTGGCAGCATTTCCGGACGCAATCGATCTCCTCAGGAATATCTTTGAAAAGAATGACTTTCCTGATCCGGTCTCTCCCACTATGACCGAATTGAATGATTCATTCTGGAAGCTGTCAATGATTACGGGCTTTTCATTCATGGAATCAATTCCCACAAACACGCCCTTGCCTGGCTGCGGAGTCGAGTATACAGGCAGTATGGAAGAAACAGACCTGGAATCAATGATGTAGGGATTTTCCCTCCGTCTTTTCAATGAGAAATGATTTCGGAGGGTTCTTCCGTTTATATTTGATATTCTGCGGTTTAAAATTCCCAGGTAATTCATGGCAGATTCAAATCTGTAGGTATTCTCCTTCAGTTCCAGCGGGTCTCTTCCCATTACCTCAAATGCCATGTCCAGGTAGAACATTGTGTTATCCTGATTCCTGACACGGTCTGAAAGGAACTCCACCTCACCCGATTCTCTTTTGAGGTCCTCGTATAAATGGCTCTTTTTCCCGTAATGGAACCTCATTTCCGCATGCCTTGAAGAAAGAAGTCCAGCCAGTATTCTATCACTCTTCTGTCTTTCTAAGGGTTCAAGCTTAAATCTGGTGATAATGGGAAAATCAAAGCTCTCAATTATGGATTCATAGGAATGGCCTAAAGAATAAGTCATATCTATGGTTTTATACATGGTTTCATAATTCCTGATCCTGAAATAATTCCTGCCTGTCCAGAAGTCATGCCTGGATTGAATTGTTCCCTGTGAATCTTCAGTGGGACCTCTATACTTGTTTTTATCCATGTCAGGTACCCTA
>JAJYYD010000091.1 GCA_021801305.1 Thermoplasmata archaeon | reverse complement strand
ATACCGGGGTTGAGTGGTCTGACCATCAGCGACTCCTTAGGGATTCTGAACTTGTCAGAAATATTTGTCGCAATCGTGCTGTTGTCATTGTCTTTCACATCTTTGTTTCTCGCCTTTGGATTTATATCGAAGGATAATAACACTTATTTTGGATTGACAGCTGTTCTTCAGCTTCCAATTCTCCTGACTTCAAATGCAATGTATCCGCAATCCACCATGCCCCCCTGGCTACAATCCATTGTATCGGTAAATCCCGTTACGATGGCTGTAAACGTAATTAGAGAAAACATGTTCGGGAGTATGCTATATCCATACGACCCCGCAATATACACGGCAGAACTCGCAATTTGGTCATTAGCACTTATACTCTTGGCGTTATTCATAGTGCGTAGGTCGTTTTATTCTGAAA
The DNA here is from genome assembly GCA_021801305.1 of Thermoplasmata archaeon. GTDB lineage: Archaea > Thermoplasmatota > Thermoplasmata > Thermoplasmatales > Thermoplasmataceae > Oxyplasma. The sequence continues at coordinate 8,771 of JAJYYD010000091.1, read as the reverse complement.
GTTAGTTGGGTGACTGTTAAAAACAACCAAATTCCCTTTTTACAAGAAGCTAAGGCTTTTCAAATAATAAAAGTTTATTTTTTATGGACCGGTCGGGATTTGAACCCGAGGCCTCCTGCTTGCGAAGCAGGCGATCTACCGCTGATCTACCGGCCCCTGAAAAAGTGGCATTCAGTTGTAACTACTGGTTGTCTATGGGGATAATATACTTTTATATTTACATTGCATCCTAAGCGGTTATCATGGATGAAACCCTTGGAGGAAAGATTGAACCCAGAGAGTACCAGATTAACGTATTCAGAAAAGCAATAAAGGAAAACACTCTGGTTGTACTTCCCACCGGCATGGGTAAAACGGTAATCGCCGCAATGGTGGCCAATTTTGTAATAAATGAAAGGGATGAGAAGGTCCTTTTCCTCGCCCCAACAAAACCACTGGTTTCCCAGCACTATGAAACACTGAAGAAACTCCTTGGCATAGATGCACCTGTGATTGCAAAATTCACAGGAGAAGTGGACAACCAGGACAGGATGCTTGACTGGTCCGTTTCAAAGGTGGTTATTTCAACACCCCAGGTTGTTGTAAATGATATGAGATCTGGCATGATTGACTTTTCCAGGTATGGCCTTGTCATTTTTGACGAAGCGCACAGGGCTTCTGGCAACTACGCTTATGTTGACATAGCAAGGGAATTCGTACAGTACAAAAAAAGACTCATACTGGGCCTCACGGCGAGCCCGGGAAGCAAAATGGAAAGGCTGGATGAGGTAACTGAGAACCTTTCAATTGAGAATGTCATAATCAAGAGCGAAAATGACAGTGATGTCCAGAAATACGTGAATCCCGTCAGGATAGATGCAAAAATCCTGGAACTCCCAGCTTCAGTTAAGGCAGCGAGACCTTTCATGGTAGAGATATATTCTGAAATACTTAAAAAAATCAGGGAAAGTGGAGTGTTCAAGAATGAGCCCATTAACAGGAGGACTATGGCTTCCAAGATACCTGAACTTGTGCGAAGGGCCAGGGAAGGCGAGAATAACCTGTTCGGCCTTATCCCTTATCTTTCTGGAGCAATAAGAATGGATTATGCTATTGAATACCTTGAGAGCCAGGGAACTGAAATTGCCATGGACTACATAAATGGCATAATGTCCAGTGAAGAGAAGACGCTCAGGCGCACGGCAGCCATGATAAAGAAGTCCCCTGCATTCGGGCAGCTTATGGATGAACTCCAGAAGTCTGCAGAGAAAGAACATTCGAACCCCAAAATGGATGCCATCCTTGATCTTTGCAACAGTTCACTGTCCGAAAATCCCAATTCGCGTATCATCGTCTTCACCCATTTCAGGAAAACTGCCGTTATACTGACCAGATTCCTTAAGGAAAAATCAATCCTTGCTAAACCTGTCAGGTTTGTGGGGCAGAGTTCAAAGGGAGAGGATGAGGGAATAAACCAGAAGAAGCAGGAAGAAATTATCCATGGATTCAGGGAAGGAGAATACAACGTTCTGGTCGCAACAAGCGTCGCCGAGGAGGGTCTTGATATCCCATCCACTGATCTCGTCATATTCTATGAGCCTGTCCCGTCTGAAATCAGGACCATCCAGCGAAGGGGGAGAACAGGTAGGCACCATTCAGGAAAGGTAATAATACTCATATACAAGGACAGCAGGGACAGCGCATATTACTATTCCAGCCTTAGAAAAGAGAATGCCATGCGTAAAAATATCAACCGTTTCGAATCAGAAAATTCCAAGGTTGAGGCAAAGAATGAACCCCCACCCATAAAAGAAGAAAAAAAGTTTTCAAGCCTGGACGATTTTTACTAGTTAATCTCTCTGCCCACATGAACAAGTTTTGCAAGAAGTGCATCCAGCTGGATGTTGTCGCTTGCACCTTCCACTATCCTGAATTCGGTTTCACCCAGTGCCATGAGTATGCCCATTCTCTGTAATGGAGGGATCATTGATTCCCTGCGGGTTGCACTGTGCATTCCCCTGATTATATCCATACCGGACATGCCCTCCTCAATCAGCATCCTGTCAAGTATCTCCTTTGCTTTTTCAAAGACTCCCGCAACCGCACTTGTAAGGATCTGCTTGAACTCTTCCTGGTTCGCCATCCCGGTTATTTCGTAGATTCTTGCTGGACTCACATCTCCAGAGGTCTCTATAGCCTGGATTATGTTCAGGGCCTTCCTCATATCACCCTCGGATATCTCCGTTATTGCCTCTATGGATGCATTGTCAATCTTGAAATTCTCTTTCTCCGCAATATACTGCAGCCTCTTCTTCATCTCTTCAGGTTTCAGTGGCTTGAATCTCATTACAACTGTCCTGGACTGTATTGGCGGTATAATCTGGGATGAGTAGTTGCATGAGAATATGAATCTCGTTGTGGATGAGTACATTTCCATGGTCCTTCTCAATGCCGCCTGCGCTTCCGGCGTTAACTGATCGGCCTCGTCCAGGAATATTATCTTTATCCCCAGGTCATTTGAGGCCATGATCCTTGCGAAATCTTTCACGTTTTCCCTTATTACATTGATGCCCCTTTCGTTTGAAGCGTTGAGTTCAAGAAAATTCTGCTTCCAGTTCTCGCCAAACAGCTCGATGGCAAGGGCCATTGCAGCAGATGTCTTGCCGGTTCCTGGAGGTCCTGCGAATATGAGATGAGGAAGATCCCTTACCTTAACAAATGATTTCAGTTTGCTTATTATTTCATCCTGCCCCACTATGTCTGAAAGACTGTGCGGCCTGTATTTCTCAATCCAGATCTCTGACATTTATCTACCTGCTTGGTTCAACATGATACCCTGTTTTATATATTATTTCCTCAGAGGCTGCCCGTGATCATATTTTTTATTGTCAGTTGCATTCATTAAGTGTGAAAAGCATTGTCGTGTTTGCCTCCGGGAATGGCACTAACTTCCAGGCAATTGCAGATGCAGTAGCTGATGGAAGACTTGGCTGCAGGATCTCTGCAGTTATCTGCGAAAGAAGAAACGCAGGGGTGCTTGAAAGATCAAGAACCATGGGGATTGACAGTGTTTACATACCATATTCAAGAAATGAACCGGAAAAATTCTTTAAAGATGTCTTGAACCGACTGAATGAATACAAGCCCGATCTAATAGTGCTGGCAGGATTCCTGAAGATACTGGATTCCTCCTTAATTCAGCAGTTTAGGGACAGGATCATAAACCTGCATCCCTCGCTTCTTCCCTGTTTCGGAGGGCCGGGTTTTTATGGATCAAAAGTCCATGAAGCTGTTATAAACAGCGGTGCTAAATACTCTGGCGCAACTGTTCACTTCGTTACCGAAAATATTGATGGCGGCCCCATAATAATGCAGGACATCTGTACTGTGGAGGATGACGATACACCTGAGACGCTCGCGGATAAGGTTCATCAGCTTGAACACAAAATAATAGTTGAATCAATAAAGATCATAATTGAGGATAAAATAGAGATTGATGGGAACAGAGTCAGATTGAAAAAATAATTGGATCCTGATCCGGAACGGACTGAAATTCCGGATATTCAGATCTTACTGGTCTATGATAAACTTGTAACCGTATTCAATGATTCCGCTCTTTCCTTCCTCGGCAATCTTCCTGAACACTGTCCTGACGCGTTTCCCAATGTCAACCTCATCGGCGTCACAGTCAACGATCTGCCCTGTGATTGTAGGTCCCTCGTCAAGCTTTATGAGTGCCATGAAATATGGCCTCTGCCGGATGAACCTTGGTGGGGAATCATGGACTATTGTGAAAGAGATTATTTCCCCTTTTCCCTGAAGCTGTACAGGCTTCATTTTACCGATTGATTCCCTGTGGCATTTAGGGCATATATCTCTTGGAGGAAAATATGTAACGTTGCAGTTTCCACATTTTGTTCCCATCAGACGGTACCTGTGCTCGGATTCTCTCCAGAACCTCGATAGCTCTCCCATCAGGCAACACCCCCCAGTATATGGACTACAGATGTTGAACCCGTTCCCCCCATATTATGCAGGAGTGCATTTACAGGTGATTTGACCTGCCTCTCTCCCGCTTTTCCTTTCAGCTGTGTATATGCCTCAACAAACTGCCCCACTCCAGTGGCACCGAAAGGATTTCCCTTGGCTTTGAGCCCTCCAGACGGATTTACCGGAATCCTTCCGTTCAGTTTGATTTCATCGTAAACCAGGTCTTTCGCCTTCCCCTTCTCTGCGAAACCGAGATCTTCCAGTTCCATAAGGCCGTAAATGCTGTACGAATCGTGGATTTCCGAGAATGATATGTTGTCCAGCTTAAGTTTTGCCTTTCCAAGTGCTTCCCTTGCTGCAAGAACAGTGGAATCCAGCCTGTAAATGCTCTTCCTGCTGTGTACGGCCAGGTAATCCTGTGAAGCTGCCGAACTTAGAATTTCAACACCCTCGATCCCATTCTTCTTCACGTATTTTTCAGATGCCACGATGACTGCTGCTGCACCGTCGGATACAGGACTGCAGTCCATAAGGTTAAGTGGTTCGGCAACGGGTGTCGCATTCAATGCCTGCTCAAGGGTTATCTTGTTCCGGTACTGGGCATGAGAGTTTTTGGACGCGTTCAGGTGATCATTCACTGATACCATTGCAAGTGCCTCCTTTGGGACATTGAAGTCTTTCATGTATTTCCTGGCACTCATGGCTGCCAGTGCGGCAGGAGTTGCCCCAAGGAATGCCTCCCATTCCCTGTCCAAAACTGAGCTTGTGAGATCAATGATCTCTGATCCGTAAATATCTGTCATTTTTTCAACTCCTCCCACCATCACAACATCGTATTCACCGGATTTTACTGCCAGATATGCCTGCCTCACTGCAGCTCCTCCTGAAGCTGTTGATGCCTCAATCCTTATTGCAGGAATGTTGTTTTCGGCAATCCCCGAAAAATCTGATATTAGTGATCCTATGTTCTCCTGGCCGTTTATTGTTCCTGCGAGACTGTTGCTTCCGTAGAGAACCTCTATTTCCTTTGAAAATATACCTGCATTTTCAACTGCCTTTAATCCAGCCTCGACTGCAAGTTCTCTCAGGGATTTCTCCCAAAGCTCCCCGTATTTTGTCTCTCCAGCACCGATAATATAAGCCTTATTCAATGTCTTCACCCACTATGATCTTTCTCTTGAACTTTGCATACAAGCCATAATCCAGCCACTTTACCCTGCTTATCATTTCCTTGATTGTAGGGGCAGCTTTTCGTTCCAGGTTTTCTATGTGTTCCGTCACAGTTATGTCAAATGCATCTGATCCTGCACCTGAACCGAATGAAACTGCAAGTATCCTGTCGCCCGGGTTGGCAAGATCAAGTATTGCGGACAGTCCCGTCATCATCGACGCTGAATATGTGTTTCCTATGAATGGAGTAAGAAGACCGTCCTTATACTGCTCCTCGGAAAATCCCAGAATCTTTGCCGCTCTTGTTGGAAATTTACCGTTTGGCTGGTGGAATACGGCGTATTTGTAATCCTTTGGTGTGGTCCCCTGCCTCTCCATCATCTCCTTTGCAGCCGAAACCACATGCCTGAAATATGCAGGTTCCCCGGTAAATCTTTCTCCATGGCTGGGGTAAGGTTGGCCCTCCCTTCTCCAGAAATCGGGAGTATCTGAAGTCACCGAGAGAGTGGAATTTATCTCCGCGATAACGTTCTTCTTCCCTAGCAGCATTGCAGTGCCGCCGGCTGATGCAGTATATTCCAGAACATCACCAGGGGCACCCTGGGATGTATCAGCACCTATTGCCATCCCGTACTTAATGAAGTCTGCATCCACCATTGCCTTGACGTTCTGCATTGCAGCAGTTCCGGCTTTGCAGGCAAATTCGTAATCTGCGGAAAAGAGGTTGAAACTTACGCCGATGGCAGCAGCAACTATTGTTGCCGTAGGTTTCACTGCATATGGATGTGATTCTGAACCTACAAAGATAGCTCCCACATTTTCTGGTTCCACCTTGCATCTCTTCAGGGAATTTCTCGCCGCCTCGACGGATATTGTGGCCACATCCTCATCCGGTGCAGGTACTGATTTGCTCAGCACATAAATCCCATTCTTTATATTTTCGGCATCTTCACCCCATACCCTGGCTATTTCCTCAGGTTTTATCCTGAACCTGGGTATGTAAGAACCGTAACTGACTATTCCTGACATTTGAACTTCCTGCCGAATAGAAGAAGGAACTATTTAAAAATTCACGAATTTAAGTTTATCAATCGACGATTATTTTTCAGGCGATGTACTTTTTAATACATCTTCTGGAAGAAGTGTGATTGGATTTGAGTTATTTATTCTTAGAGAATAGTATATATATAAAATTGCGCTCAGTCTATATCGGTGCACCAAATGGAAGAAGTATCACCAAATGCAAAAAAAGTATACGAGGCTATAAAAAAGCTTGGAGCAACATCAGAAGATAAACTGAAATCAGCGGATGACATAATGAAGGCTTCTGCCCTTGGAAAAGCGGTGGTAGCAGCGGCACTTCAGGAATTGTCGAACAAGGGACTGGCAAAAAGGGTTGCAAGATCCAAAAGTGCCGGTTATTACGTCCTGAAATAGTTCCGGATTATATTTTTTAAAAGCAGTCAGGCATCTAATTAATAAAGTTTTCTGTATTACATCTTTAGGATAAGTTTATAAATTTATTTTCAATATTTAACAGGAGGCATTGCATGCAAGTGATAATGTATGTATCTTGTCTTCTGGCAAAGCATAAATAGGAGGAATTTCTCTTTACTTATGATTTGAGGCGTCATAAAAATGACTACACTGATACTCAACATAGACAGGGATAACGATTTCGGGGAGAAGGCCGGTATAGTTGGCCCTCTGCTTGGTTATCAGAACTGCTATGACGCCGCACTCAAACTGATCTCCATGGATCCTGAGGATTCCGATGCAAATGCCCTGTTTGGTGCAGTGAAGCACTACAATGAGCAGAAGGAAAAAAACCAGGATGTTGAGGTAGCACTGATCACCGGAGACATTGATGTTGGGGAAATTTCCGATGAAAAACTTGGGATGCAACTCGACCAGGTTCTTTCCATGGGCAAATTCGATGATGTTGTCCTTGTTACTGACGGGGCGGAAGACGACTATATTGTCCCGCTCATCATATCAAGAATCAAGATAAGATACGTTAAACATGTGATCGTAAGGCATAACCAGAACATAGAATCAATGTATTACTACATTGTAAAAGCACTCAAGGATAAAAAACTCATTAACAAATTCATCATACCACTTGGCCTGATTTTCCTGACTTACGGAATAGTTTCACTGGGTTTCATAGTTTACCAGGCCATAGCAACCAGAACTGACATTATAGACCCCAGCCTGGGGGCGGTTACAATCGTTACAATCGTTCTGGGTGCGTATTTTGTAGAGAAAGGATTCGAGCTCCAGAAAGTTGTATTCTCGCTCATGCGTTCAGTAAGGGAATATGCCCAGGAAACGCGTATCCTCTTTCTTTCATATGTGATAGCGGGAATGCTGGTCCTGGTTGGTATAGCTTCAAGTTATGTCATTGCCAGAAGTACTTCCCTAACCGGAGTGGACGCGGTCCTGGTGTTCCTATCTCTCTTCACATGGTGGATCTACGGCGCCTTCTTTGCCAGAGAAGTAGGGAAGGTAGTTGAAGGCTACATGAATGGAAGCAGTGAGATCTTCAGGATCCTTTATGGATTGATGTTTTCACTCTCAATTGCCTTCATAATCTACGGAATGATAAATTACATGAGGTACATTCTGGGCTTCATAACTTTCCAGTACGCCATCGTAAGCGTCTTCTTCCTCATCCTTGGGCTGGTAGTTGCCATGCTTTCTTCCATGGTGCACCGTTACTTCAATGAGATGATGAACAAGAAAATGAACAAGGGCGACAGCCTGGTTATAGCGGACAACAAGTAGGCTGGCGCCTGATGGAATTTGACCAGTGGAATTCTTATTACAGCAGGATATGCTCTGATCTCCAGATAGACCCACAAACAGATAGTGACACCGCTTTTTTTCTTAACAGTATTCTTGAAACGAGAAACCGTGATTATGCCCAGGAAAGGCTGAGGGAAAGCGTATATGTGGTTGGGAACGGGCCATATCTGGATCATATACTTGCGGATCTGGACATTAAGGGAACTGTTTTTGTTGCGGATTCCGCCTTAGAAAAATATTTGGAAATAAAATCATATCCCGGGTATATTTTCACGGACCTTGATGGGCCCATGGACCTGATTAAAAAATGCTCCGATGAAAATGTAAGGTTGGTGGTTCATGCCCACGGAGACAACCGGAAGAAGATTGAGAACTTTGTTCCTTCGCTCAAAGTGCACATGGGAACCACGCAGAACCGTCCTGTTGGAGTCCTAAGGAACTTCGGAGGATTCACTGACGGCGACAGGGCGGCCTTCTTTGCAGACTATTTCGGTGCGCCGGAGATTATTCTCGTAGGGTTTGATTTTTCCAGGCCTTCCATGAAGGAGGGATCGGATTATTACAGAAAAGCCAAGAAATTGAGATGGGCAGAGATTCTCCTTTCCCGGCTTGCAGTTATGCGGGGAACCTCCCTTAAGCCGGGCCCCGTTATCCGTATCTGACAATATATTTCCCGTCAAAGTGTATGGGGAAATCCACCGCATCGTAATTCATTGTGTATTCAATATCGTGTTTTCCTCCCATAATTCCCAGTCTTTTAGCCCCCTTTGAGGAGATTATCTTTTTTTTGTATGCTTCCCTGTCCGGTTTTTTCCCCTCAAGCA
>JAJYYD010000047.1 GCA_021801305.1 Thermoplasmata archaeon | reverse complement strand
CGTTGAATCCAATTAAACCGCACGCTCCTCCCGTTGCGGTGCTCCCCCGCCAATTCCTTTAAGTTTCAGCCTTGCGACCATACTCCCCAAGCGGCCCACTTAACACCTTCGCTCCGGCACTGCCCCCCTTCAACAGAGAGGCAACACCAAGTGGGCAGTGTTTACAGCTAGGACTACCCGGGTATCTAATCCGGTTTGCTCCCCTAGCCCTCGTTCCTCACCGTCGGATCCGTTCTAGTTGAACGCCTTCGCCACCGGTTGTCCTTCCAGGATTACAGGATTTTACCCCTACCCCGGAAGTACATTCAACCTCACCCGGTCCCAAGTTCTACAGTCTCTTCAGAAGATCATCCGTTGAGCGAATGAATTTATCTGAAGATTTACAGAACCGGCTACGAACGCTTTAGGCTCAATAAAAGTGACCACCACTAGAGCTGCGGGTGTTACCGCGGCGGCTGGCACCCGTCTTACCCAGCTCTTATTCATCAAGCTTTTTAGGCTTGATAAAAGCCTTGACTGTGTCAAGGCACTCAGGTTCCCCGTGTCGCGCTTTCGCGCATTGCACAGTTTTCGCGCCTGCTGCGCCCCGTAGGGCCTGGACTAATGTCTCAGAGTCCATCTCCGGGCTCCCTCTTTCAAGGCCCGTACCCGTCCTCGGCTATGTGGTCCTTTACACCACATACTACCTGATAGGCCGCAGACTCATCCTCAAGCGCCGAAGCTTTCACCATCAAAGCATTCCAGCATATAATGGCTATGGAGAATTACCCTCAGTTTCCCGAGGCTATACTCCACTTGGGGTTAGATTATCCGCGTGTTACTGAGCGGTTCGCTGGTGTCTTGCGACCCCTTAACTTGCATGGCTTAGTCGGAACCTGATAGCAGTGGCCGCCGGCAGGATCAACCGGAGTTAATCTCTGTCGAATAAATTTGAAAATTGGCGAGCCACAGTTTGCACCATTTCACACGTCAGAAATGAGATTTTTCACTCATATCCCCATCTTTCCCAACCTTGGAACAGTTAAGGTTCATCTCCTGCCTCAGGCATTGATCCCCCACTCGCCTTATGGTTGGCTAATACTAGGTTTTTCCCTAGATATGTGCGTAGTCTCCTTTATGATTAATCTCTATATAACCGTTTCGAGAATTCTTTCACATATATTAAAAACTATCAGTATTTCAGTTGATAAAACGATGGCAAAACCTGCATTCTTTCTTCAAAAGATATGTCAAAAAGAGCTATTTGTACTGACCGGACTAAAAAAAGGAAAAATTGGGATTATCTCTTAATGGTAATTGGAATGAGATCATTGTTGAACTCAAGGATTGCTATATCGACAGGGTCGAACATTGTAGCCGGCACATCAATTATGACTGGAGCCCCCATGGAGACCTGCAATGCCCTTGCGCCGATAATCCTTGCTTTTTCAAACTTGGTATAATTCATAGAAATCAATGGAATCTATAGGTAATTAAAAGAACTATAATAAATTTTTTATTGACATTTCGAACTATCTGACTGTTGATCCTGTCCCGACCTCTCCATATGTGGATATGCTGATGCCATTTCTGTTCATGGTCATCTGCTTTCCCGACACGGTGGCAGTTGCCACATTTTTCCCATCCACATTTTCTATTTTCAGGTTAAAACCCTTTAATTCATCAATGGTAAGCTGTCCGGACATGTTGAATGGCAAATCCCCAAGATTTATCCTGTCGCCTGGAAGGCTGTCCTCGTCCGGCTTTAGCAATACAACTTTTTCACCGTCAGCAGCCGCAAGAAGCATCCCTTCTGAAACCTCGCCCCTGAGTTTTGCCTTTTTCAGGTTTGCCACAAGAACTATCTTTTTCCCCTTGAGATCGCTCAATTCATAATGATTCCTGAGTCCGGCCACTATCTGCCTTTTCTCAGTTCCCAGGGACAACTTCAGTATCAAGAGGTGATCAGAATTGGGATGCATTACAGCTTCCTCTATAATTGCCACTCTCAGGTCGATCCTGTTCTCATTCCTCGATCCAAGATCCAGCTTCTCAAATGGAACTTCAGTGGCTACTGGGGAAAATGACTTCTCAGGCCGCCTGAGATCTGAAGACACGAAAGATGAAAAATTGTCAGGACCGATTATGCCCGCAACCTTTTCCGCAGAAGATGGACAGTATGGATACAGCATATAGTCAAGATACTCTATAAGAACAAGGGCTGTGTGAAGTTTTGCCGCACATTTCGCCCTGTCTGTCCTGATGAGCTTCCACGGTGCAGCATCATTGAAGTAGACATTGGAAAATTTCACAAGCTCCAGCCACTCATAGAAAGCTCTTTTAATCTGCACCTTTGAAATCAGTGCTGAATAGTTCTCAAATCGTCTTTCCGCCTCTTCCAGTGCCTTTAAATCGCTCTGGTCAGGTATGCCAGGAACTGGTTCCACCTGATTCTTGGTTATAAAACTTACAACCCTGTGAATAAGATTGCCGAATTTGTCTATGAGTTCACTGTTTACCTTGTCCTGAAGATCAGAGAGAGTGAAATCCGAATCGCCGGTCTCAGGAAGGTTCATTGCCATATAGAAACGCAGGTAATCTTTTGGTATTACTTTGAGGGCTTCAGCCACCGTAAGGCCGATACCCCTGCTCTTTGAAAACTGCTCACCCTTGAATCTCAGGTATTCGTTGGCAGGTACGTCATACGGGAGGTTTATGCCTCCCATTCCCATGAGTATTGCCGGCCAGATTACCGTGTGGAACGGGATATTATCCTTGCCGAGGAAATAATATGTCCTCACATTCCCGTCATAATAGAATTCTTTCCAGTAGTCCGGCTTCCCTATTTTTTCTGAATATATCTTCGAACCTGACAGGTATCCTATTAGCGCTTCAAACCACACATATATTCTCTTATGGTCATAACCCTTCAGAGGGATGGGAACCCCCCAGTCAAGGTCCCGGGTTATTGGCCTTTCCTTCAGACCTGCTGATATGAAATTCCTTGTGAATGCCAGCACGTTGGATCTCCAGAAATTCTTTTCCTCAAGCCATGTCATGAGTTTTTCCTGGAAAAGATCCAGCCTCAAAAAGAAGTGGGATGTCTCCCTGAACTCTGGAACCTCGTCGCACAGAACGCATCTTGGATCTATGAGTTCCTGGGGGTCGAGAGTCCTTCCGCATTCATCACACTGGTCACCCCTGGCCTGCTTGAAACCGCAGTGCGGACATGTACCTTCTATATACCTGTCTGGCATGAATCTTCCGCATTTAGCGCAGTACGGGGAAATCATCGGTTTTTCGGCAAGATAACCTTTTCCAAGAAGATCAAGGAAGATTTCCTGTGCAGTTTCCCAGTGTTCCTGATATGAGGTCCTGGTGAAAAAATCAAACTTTATGTCCATTGAACTGAAAGTCTCCAGGAATTCCCTGTGAAACTTTTCAGCTATTTCCTCAGGGGTGGTTTTCTGTTTCTCGGCAGAGATTGTTATTGGAGTTCCATATTCATCACTCCCTGAAATGAACATAACTTCATTCCCGATCATCCTGTTGAATCTCACGAATATATCGGGAGAGAGATAAGCCCCGGCTATATGGCCCAGGTGAAGCGATCCGTTTGCATAAGGCAGAGCCGCATTTACCACTATTTTTATAATACCACACCTCCGGAATTGATTCCGTCTGGAAGCTGTAATAAGTTACTTGGTAATAATTCTTGAGAATTCCTGCAATCCTCAAACCTTCAGTAACAGGGGGATTTATCCCACCGTGTTGCTTCCTGTTTCCTGTTCAGGGAGGAATCAGATGAACAGCCCGGGTCCGCCAAATCCCATCATGCCCATTCCCATCATACCCATCATTCCCATGCCCATCATGCCCATTCCCATCATTGATCCATTTCCGGCCATCTGCTGCTGGTGAGCTTTCATATGCTGGTCAAGTTCCTGCTGTGTCTTGAAGAGCATCCCGTCATATTCGCATATTTTCAGTGTCGGATCTATCTTCTTGACTATCTGCTCCCACATCCTCTTCTCGAACTCATGGCCTGAATGCAGCTCTGCAGCGGTTGCCATCCCCAGTGTTGCAATACCTTCAATTGCAGGTATTGCCATGTCTCTTCCCCAGATGCCTGCATGCAGCTGAACCTCGAATTTGCCTTTGTCACCTGCAATGACAACGTCCACATCCCTGACTCTTCCAAGGACTATCCTCTCCTTGTTTGACTTTTTTGCATGTATCTCGTACATTGAATTGCTCTGGTCATCAGAGGTTATCTTGAAATTCTCCTTTGCAAGCAGTTCCTTCACAAGATCGTATACTTCCGATGGATCTATGTCCCTTTCGACAAAACCATGTTTTATCATAAATGTATAGAGCCGTATTGAGTATATATTTGTCGAAAAAATTAAAGGCTGAAACTGAAGCCGTGTTCAGTTCGATATATTATGCTTCAGCCTGTTTAATACGAAGTTCCTGTCCATGTTGGAAAGGAAGTATCCGAGCCTTGGTCCCTGATCCTTGCCGATAATGACCTTATAGAATGATCCAAATCCTTCCTTTGGGGAAACGTTTCTTTCCTTAAGGATCTCGTGCACAGTATTGTGGATTTCCTCAGGTGTCCATTTTATATTTCCTGCCTGTTCCAGGAATTCACCCAGGATCTCTTTTTCCCTTGAGTCCAGATCGGCCCTGTAATCTTCAGGCATGACCCTGAATTTAACCACATCGGGAGCATATTTCGAAAGCCAGTTCCTTGCGATCTGTATTTCCCATGTCATCTGGTCATCAAGCGTCTCCCCTGCATAACCTGATTTTTTAAGTATCCTCAGGAGATCAGAAGGATTTGTGTATATCTGCACCAGTGTCACAAGATGCCGGAAGCTTATGCTGCTCCTGCTCTCCCTTCCCTCAATTCTAGAGTATTCATAGACCTCCCTGTAATCTTCGTCCTTTACTTCCTCCTGCCCGTTGTATGCCTTCTGGTATTTTTCGAATTCGTCCACAAGGTTCAGGAGACCTGCACCGGGATCGAAGTTGATGTGCCTCCCCGGATTACTCCTGGCTATTATGAATCTCAGTATCTGGGGAGGAGCGTAGTTAACCATGTCAGATGCAGGGATTGATATACCGGTGGAGGAATGCATTACACCCACACCTTTCAGGAATATTCTTTCATAGATCAGTGGAACCGGGGCTCTTATGCCAAAGACTTCCTCGGCAATTCTCTTCCCTGTGTCGTATGAACCTCCTGCTGCTCCGTGATCCTTTCCAAAGGGCTCTATTGTTACACCAAGTTCGAACCACTTGGCTGGCCATTCGATTCTCCATGGCATTTTGCCTTCATCCTTCCTTATGTCCGATGAACCTTCGTTTCCGCATGAACATCTGTAATGAATGAGAGGCAGGTCAAAAGAGGTGACTACCGTTGAATTGATTCTCCCGCATCTGCCACATCTGGGATTATACGGGAACCAGTTCTCTTCAAGGTCCCTTCCTGAGAGATCCTGCAGTATTTCCCTGATTTTTTCACGTTGCTCCACTACAATCCTTATGGATCTTTCAAACCGGCCTTCCCTGTAAAGACCAGTGGTTCTTATGACCTCCACATTTACGTCAATTTTGGAAAGGGTTTCCACAAAAGGCTTCAGGAAATATTCTGAATACGAGGGGCCACCGTCCGGTGCAGGTATGCCGCTCAGCGGATAACCCACATAAGCAGAATAACTCTGGTCAAGGAATGGGTATACCTTCCTCAGTGGATCTATGTCGTCACAAAGGTATATGAATCTCGAATTCAGGCCCTTCTTTTTGGCGGCTTTGTAGATCATGTCCCCTGTAAGTATCTCCCTCATGTTGCCGACGTGAATCGGCCCCGATGGAGATATACCGGTTGATACCAGCTGGTTGCCTTCCAGATCTTTTACAAGTGCGTCTGCCCAGTGCATAAATGAAACCTAACTGCTCCCGATTAAACTTGTCCTGATTATGGACCTGATCCTTACGCCCATGATTTCGTCTCCATGTATCTTGGATGCCAAAACAACAACAAGAACCACATTCCCGCCTTCAGATTTGACATCCATGATTGTTCTTTTCAGTGTCTCACCCGTGCTTGCAACATCATCGATAATAACGATGTTTTTCCCCCTCACACCGGCAAAATTGCTGCTGAAAAGCCCTTCCTTCCTACTTGGGTGAGGCCTGTAGACCACAAGCTCCTTGTCCATAAGGTAAGAAACCATTGTGGCAAATGGGATTCCGTTGATTGTTATACCAAGTATTGAGGAGACTTCAAAATCCCCGATATGTGATTCCTCATCTATTATATCTGCGAATATTTCTGAAAGACTGCTTATCCTGCTGCCATACACACCTGCAGTCCTCCACCCTATCTTTACATCCTGAACTTTGGATTCCTTCAGGAAGTCCTTGCTTAGCAGCCATGTGACAGTATTGACTGAAAGGTGAAGTTCGGTCGAAATTTCTTTATCCGCCATGCCCTTGTTCTTAAGATCAAGTGCTCTTTTGTACAATTCTTCAAGGCTCTTCATAATAATAACCTCATTCTCTTTTATATCGGAAGAAAATCAGCATTAACTATTATAACCTTGTCTTGTCAGACTGACCTGCATTACACAGATAAGCAGACTCTTCAGGAAAGGTTTCAAACAATCTTGATTTTTGAGATGTCAACCCGGTCATCAAACATTTTCCTTATGTTCTGTGATGCCTCGTCCAGTTCCCCAGTGGTGAGGATTTTTCTCATCCATTCTATCTGCCTTCCGCATTTCCTGGGAATTACATGGAGATGGTAATGCATGACCCTCTGGTTTGCACATCTCCCATTGTTCTGGCCGATATTGAGTGCATCGGCATTCATGGCAAGGAGGATCGCAGGTGCAAGTTTCTTGGCCACCAGGTGAACTGCCGAATATATGTCGTCCGGAATATCAAGTATATTTGAATAATGACTTTTGGGAATGACCAGCACATGACCCTGTTCAACCGGAGCATTGTCCATGAAAGCCATTGTAAGATCATCTTCGTAAATGATAGCCGCGTTTCTGTTTGCCACTATCTCAGTGCAGAAGACACAAGATTTGCGGTCCATGGTGCATTAATATAATTGAAATATAAAAAGTGAAGCTTGATTACTGTGGATTCAGAGCATACTGATCCAGAATCTTACTTATCAAACATAAAATACCCTTGTACAATCTGGATCTATGCCACAGGGAACTATAAAGATGAATAAACCGCCACCGGCACCTATCATAACACCCGCACCAGGGAAATCCACTAAATACAAAGGTGCGAAACATACCATACTTGTTATGAGTGGAAAGGGTGGTGTGGGAAAATCAACCGTAGCAGTCAACCTTGCTGTCACCATGGCATCACATGGCCTCAAGGTGGGACTTATAGATGCAGATATAAATGGGCCAGATGATCCAAAGATGCTGGGAGTGGCCAGCGAGAAAGTTGATGCTGACGATCGGGGCATAATTCCAGTTAAGACCAGGTATGGAGTGGATGTAATATCTATGGGATTCCTGCTCCCCACAGAGGACACAGCCGTCATATGGCGTGGTGCCCTGAGACATAAGGCACTGCAGCAGTTTCTGGAGGAGGTGTTCTGGGACAACAAGGACTATGTCATACTTGACATGCCTCCAGGAACCGGGGATGAAGCTCTCACAATTGCCCAGCTTGTACCGGATGCTGACGGGATTGTTATTGTCATAACTCCACAGGAAGTTGCCCTCATCGACGCGAAGAAGGCGATTAACTTTGCGGGCCAGCTGAAGCTTCCAGTCATAGGCCTGATTGAAAACATGAGTGGACTGGTATGCCCGCACTGCGGTGAAACAATAAATGTATTCAAAACAGGTGGAGGAGAAGAGGCTGCCAGGAAATATAATGTAAAATTCCTTGGAAGGATTCCGCTGGTTCCCCAGATAGTAACTGATGCCGATAACGGCCTTGCTGCCGTAGACAATAACGAAAAACTCAAGGAAATTTTCTCAAACATAACCGAGACAATAATCAATGGAAAAAAATGATTCCATTATTTTTTTTATTTTCATCTTCAACAATATAATTTGCAGCATAGCTGCCAACAGGTAAATAGTAAATTCAAATTTTTACAAAATTAAAATTGAAATGCCAATCAATGTTAAAAAAAATAAAAGGTAACGCACATAAAATTATGTAAACGCCAGTCAAAATCACATTAGCATGGACTGTGTATTCGGTCGGTTAGTGACTGTGGACTTAATATCTCGCCGAAGCTCGATACTCACATCCCAGTTCTATCAAACTCCTCTTTTAGGAGAGACCTATAACGATGTCTATTTTTAGGGGCGACTTCAAGCTTAGATGCTTTCAGCTTTTATTCGCGAATGACGTGGCTACCCGGCGATTGCCTTGCCAGACAACCGGTAAACCAGAAGTCACGAACCCCCGTTCCTCTCGTACTAAAGGCTCCTGCCCTTCAGACATCGCACACTCCCACTGAGAAGCAACCCTACTGTCTCGCGACGTAGTGAACCCATCTCAGGATCCCTTTTAATGGGCGAACAGCCCCACCCTTGGCACCTTGTTCAGCACCAGGATAGGAACAGACGACATCGAAGTAGCAAACCCTCGGGTCGATATGAACTCTTGCCGAGGACAACTCAGTTATCCCTGGGGTAACTTCTCTCTTATCACCCGCCCCCACTAAGGAGGTACAGGGTGGTTCGTTAGACCCTACTTTCGTATCTGCGTTGCCTATTGTCTGCAACACAGTCAAGCCAGCTTTTGCTCTTACACTCTACGGAGGATTACTGACCCTCCTGAGCTGACCATTGGGGGCCCCTGTTTGATTCTCAGGGGCGTGGCGCCCCACCCAAACTGCCCACCAATAGTTGTCCCTCTATTCGAGGTTAGTAACGCAATTCCTAAAGGGAAGTGTTTCATTGTTGCCTCCACCTGAACCAAAATCCAGGCATCGACAGCTCCTTCCTACACTACGCATTAAGAACCGTATTACAGCCACAGGCTGCAGTAAAGCTCCACGGGGACTTCGCTTTCAAGTGGGAGATACTGGATTGTGCACCAGTGCATCAATTTCACGGGGCTGAGCGCGGGGACAGTGGGACTCTCGTTGAACCTTCATGCAAGCCGCCAATTAAGCGGCTAGGTATTACGCTACCTTAAGAGGGTCATAGTTACCCCCGCCGTTTATCGGCCCTTCTTTCCCTTGAACGGGACTTTCAGGTACCGACACTGGGCAGGTTTCGACCGCTATACACATCCTT
>JAJYYD010000101.1 GCA_021801305.1 Thermoplasmata archaeon | reverse complement strand
TACACCCATTGTTTTTCATGCCACTTTGAGGAATTCAGGCAATGCACCCATATATAATGTGAACGTGGAGTTCATCCTGAACAGTGTTGAAGTTGGTAACGAGACAGTGCATGCAATAGGCCCGAAATCCTCTGTTGAAGTGAACTATAGCTATTCCTCATCAACAATATCAAATGGGAAAGTGGTTTTGAATGTCATACAGGGAGAGAATACTCTTAATGTGACAGTTGCCAACACACAGGTCACTCTCCCGGACGGACATAATTACTATGTGACCAAGTTCTATTACGGTGCAGTGCCCAACTACAGCTGGATTTACTACGTGGCAGGCGTTGTCGTAGTGGTAATGGTTGTTATGGCCATGGGAGCAGGCAGAAGGAGAAACATTCCAAGAAAGCCTAAATGGAAGAAATAATCAGAATACATTGTTCAGTGCTGCCTGAATAGTGAGAAATTCCCTGTCGTATACATCTTTTTTACTGATTTTTTCGCTGTTCCTTGGGGGTACAAAAATACTTCCAAGTGAGGCAATTCTTGCAGCCGACAGTGCATTATTGTGTATCTTGTGGGGCATACTGGTATTTCTTTCATCCACAACCTTAAGGTCGATTCCAGTTTCAGCTAGGTCCTGAATTATACGATCTCTGTGTGGTTTATCTCCATCCCCTATCTTGATTGAAATGTTTCTGTACCGGTATGAATCCCTGATTTCCATGACCTCTTTTCTCACCATCTCTATCATGGGAGTCTCGAAGGCTTCTGTCAGAACGTTATCTGCAATGACCGCAACACCTGGATAAGGGCCTGGATCAAGCCCTATTACGACTTCATCAAAAACTTCCCTGTTCATCAGCAGCGGGAGGGAGTTTCGAATCCCATAGGTGGAATCTCTGGCGTTTATCTGCCTGTCCCAGAATCTTTCATCTTTTTCAGAACTGAGAACAACTGCCACATCCCGTGGAATATTGCTGGTGCTTTCAAGACTTGTAAATGGAATTTTCCATTTCCGGAGGTCAACTATGATATCATGATAAAACTTGAAGTCAAGAGTAAATATGCCTACCCTTCCCATTCAAGGTAAAATGCACTGATAGCTTATATGCTTTACGAATTGGAGCTTCAAGATAAATCTGATTTCCCTGTTCAGTTAAGAATCTTTATCTGTCCAGCAACTATGTTATTGGCTATTTCAAGGAACTGTTTCTCTTTTCCCCGCGGTATGACTGCACCTGCAGCAATATCATGCCCTCCTCCGCTTCCTCCGACTTCTTTCCCAGCCTCTTTCATAACCAGTGAAAGATTAAGGCCATGTTTTACCATCCTCCTGGTTCCCCTGGATGATACCTTTGTGTCGCCATTCCCAACATTGAATCCTATAAGGGGCTTATTCTGTTTTGCCAGGTAAAGCATGAGAGCACCGCTTATTGCCCCGGCCATCTCTGACTCAGGGGCGTAGAAATATCTCAGGTGGCTCTCCTCAAATAGTTCCTTGTTGGTCCTGTAAACGTAATCTATGAGCTTGGTCTTGAAAACTTTCCAGTTCTTTATCATCTCATCTCTTACTGACTGATCCCCAAGGAAAAACTGGACCGGTATAGAATTCCAGCCGACCTTTCCATTTCCGTCTATTATGTTGCTCAATTCCTTGGAAGAAAATTCCATTCCGTCAAAACTCATTATGTCATTTTCAAGATACTTCAGGGCCTCAGTTCCAACTCCCTGATCCAGAAGCTTGATGGAAAGGTTCACCGCCAGTTTCCTCATCTGTTCCTCACCAAGTTCCTGCAGTGTCAGGTTTCCCGGAATGTTTATACCTGAGAGAAATTTCTCCACATTCTCGGGCTTTCCAGTGAGGTCATTGAAAAATGGATCTGTTGAGTACGTTATTGAATCTATGAGGTTCCCACCCTCCAGGTTTATTCCACGAAAAACATGGCTCTTTCCCCCATAAGCCTCCACAAGCTTCCTGTTAAGGCCGTGGAAACCACCCATGTCCTGCTTGTCGGCAATGGCGCCGGCCACAAAAAATGGAAGAAGGTCGGCATTAGCCTCATCCATTGCCAGGGCCATAAGAAAAGCCATCGTTGCTCCGCATGCCTCCCTTGTGCCATCCACATGGTAGTCCCTGGCATTGATATTGATTCCCTTAATCGTGGTACGGTTGAAGAAATGATGATCCAGGACTATTATTTTTTCATATTCGGGAACATACTGGACCTGATCTGATCCGGCATCTACTACTATGGTTGTGATGTCGTCTTCTTCAATCCTCTTCCTGAAGCTTTCTCCGTCCAGTGCTTTTATATAGCCCAGATGGAACTTTATGTTCTTCCTTTTGAGGGCATTTGTAAGAATAATTGCGGAACTTGTCCCATCACCATCATAATGGGCAAGAATCCTGACATAATCCTCATTGAGGATCTGCCTGGCACCGTTCTTGAGCTGTTCGTAAAAATCCTTCTCTATTATGTCTTTCAACATAATCAGATAACTTTATTCAGGTTCCATTCTGTTGAAAGGTACCCCTTGCTCTTGTAGTACTTTGTCATTCTGAGTATTTTTGCCATAATGAGCTGCTGGCCCCTTTTATTGCTCATGTCATTCCTGTTAAGCTGCATATGCTTCGTGACATTCTTGTACCTGTTGATAAGGTTCATCAGGTCTTCAGGAACATCCGGACTCAGGTTCTTCTCCTTTAGTACAGTACCTATTTTCTTGTTCAGGATTGTCTTGGTTCCGGGTATTCCATACTGGTCCCTTAACCTTACACCTATATAAGAACTGGAAGCCCCTTCCTTTCTGAGCTGGACGATGAATCCTTCCACCTCTTGACTGTTAATCTGAACCCAGCTCTTGGATTCATCCGAATATACTCTTTTTGATCCCGATTTTCCCTTTTTTCTGGTATGCATTCTTGCCATTGAAATTACCTTGAACCTTTCCAGATTATATAGGTATTAATTACCTTTTTCCTGCATTAAGACAGCGGCCCTTAAAATAACTCAGACAAACCCCAGCTTCCTTTCTGTCGAGCAAATTATTTCGGAAGCCACAGTCCATATTGTCAGTTCATCCTTGTAGATGGAGCATGCCCTTCCCAGAGAGTAGGCGTCGCTTTTGTAATCTCCTTCGGAAAAGCCGCCTATTATATACGTGGCTTCATCTGTCCCAGTGATTTCGTCAATTTTTTTCCTCTCGCCTGAGGGAGAAAATACAGTGACATGCTCAGATTTCGCCATTTTTAAGGCATCCCCCAGCGATCCTTCATGGCATTCCATGAGTAACACGCCATCACTCTCTATTCTCCCTCTCACAAGCAGGCTTTCGATCAGTCCAGTGAACCTGTTGTAGGATCTTGGCATCCTGGTCTCCGGATTTATGGTGATTATTTTATCCATCCTGGTATGGATTATGATCCTGATCTGCCTCTCCCGGTTTAGAATAGAATCCTGCACGACCATGATAAGGGTGTGTATGATGTCCGGCCTTCCCCTCCGGTTAGATTCTCCAGGAAAATGCTTGTCTATGGAACTGTGCATATAGTTGGAATCAAGGAGGATCCTGTCGAAACTCTTTCCCCTCTTCTTTGCAAGGTTTATTATGTTGAAATCATGGGACAGTTCAGGAGGTATTGTTTCAATTTCTGCGTCAGCAATTATAAGGTTTATCATTGTAGCATCATCGTATGCAATGCTGAGTATTGAAATTTTTTCCAGTCAGACTGGGAAATACAGATTAAGAAGAATTGCAATACACGTCTGTGATTTACGCTTGAAGATCAAGGAAGGCCTTATTGAGGTTTATACGGGCAATGGAAAAGGGAAAACCACTGCAGCATTCGGCCTTGCATTCCGGGCTTCCGGGTGGGGATACAAAGTGTACATGCTGCAGTTCATGAAGCTCGGTACATACGGAGAAAACCGGGCAGCCCTGAAGCTTCCAGACAACATGACAGTGAAATTTGTGGGAATGCCTTATTTTATTGCATGGGAGGAGGATATGCCTGTGGAGGACAGGAAGAAGGTCAGGAATGTGAGATTCTGCAAGAAGGGTGTACCACCACCGGAATACAGGGCAAAAGTCCAGGAAGAGTTTTCAGAACTTGAGAAAAGCATTGCCAGCGGTCAATGGGATATCATAATCCTGGATGAGATCAATGTTGCAATATATTACAACCTGCTTTCACTGGACCAGGTTCTCGCCATGCTGGATAAAAAGCCAGGAAGCCTTGAGGTTGTACTGACTGGAAGAAAAATGCCTGAAGAGATCATGGAGAGGGCAGACCTTATAACCGAGATGCTGGAGATAAAGCATCCTTATTCAAAGGGATATCCTGCAAGAAGGGGAATCGATTTTTAGGGGCTATGCTACACGGGTTCAAACGGATCTCCGGCAAGTCTCTGCTTCAATCTTGCACCAGAGCCGTAAAAAAAGATGAGAAAAGCTACAGCGATATTGATGGCGAATATTATCCCCCAGAAAATTACTGGCATTTTTAAGAACAGGGGAAGTATCGAGGTTCCAAAAACGATGGCGAGGGGGCTTATCGTGCTTGAGAAGACCTGGAACACCCCGTAATACTGCCCCCGTTTATCCGATGGAGCCATTTTTCCAATGGAACTGGTTATTGGCGGTGTTGAAATGTTCTCCCCGATTGTGAGAAACGCTATATCAATGAGGATAAAATAGAAATTCGAAGAAAAAGATACAAGCAGGAAAGTTACGGCATAGAATACAAGGCCCAATGAAATTCTGTGCGGATCAGAAAGTTTACCGACGAGCCTGTTGACCGGCAGCTGAAATAACGCAACAACGATGCCGTTAACGGCATACATAACCCCAATCTGGTATGCCGTGAAGAGATAATCCGTTGACAGGAATAGCGTAAGGGTAGGTCCCCACTGGCCAACTGCGAAGAACGAGATGGCAATAAGGATGCTCCAGCCCATGAAAATCCGGTCATTCCATGGAAACTTTATTTTCCTAAGTACTACCGAACCAGTATCATTGGCGATCTTTGTCTCCTTCACCACAAAAATATACACTACCCATTCAAAAAGTGAAGCTATGGCAGGTGCAAGAAAGACAAATGTATAGCTTATACCTGCAAGAAATCCACCGATTGCGGGCCCAAATGCAAAACCTACATTGCCGGCAATCCTTATTATGCTGAAAGCCTCAATTCTTCCTGTTATGGATGTGGTATCAGTGATTATGACATTATCCGCTATTGCCTGAACACTGCCAAAAGGGGCAATGAAGAGATATATGGCTTCAACCACAATGGTCGGCGATGAATACTGTATGGCAAATGAGAGCGACAGGAAAAGTGCGAAAACAATGGGTGGAAGCACAAGTACAACCCTTCTCCTGCCAATTCGGTCAATTATCCTGCCTCCATAAAGGGCAAATGGGAGGGATATAACCGATGTAAGGAAGAAAAGAAGCCCGATGACAACAAAGGATATGTGCCGGACATCTGCAAGATAAAGCGGTATTATGACCCACGCTGCAGATCTTCCGAAGGTCCTGATAAATTCCGTGGTGGATATGGCCTTTACGAAAATATTCAGCCGCTCCTTACCCGCGGCAGCCGGTTTAAAAATAGACATAAAGACCTTTTCTTCCACTTATATGATCGGGTTGTATTTATCGCTTACCAGAAGCCAGAATCATTATTCATGGATCAGAGCAGTGATATCACGAGAGCTCCTGCAATTGCCATAATTATTCCGGATATCTGTATTGCCGCCAGTTTTTCCCTGAAGAACAATACACCAGATATGGCAATAGTCGCCGGAAGTATTGCAACTATGGACCCTGCGAGCACAATGAAGTCCCCGGAAATAGCAGAAGCATAGACCACGTTTCCACTTCCGTCAAGAAGCCCTGCAAGTATCCCGAGTGCAAGGATTGTTCTATAGGGTTTCTGTTTTCCTTCAGCAGTTTTCTTCCTTGCAACCATTATCCTGGGGAGGAAGATGACCGTAATTATGAAAAAACCCACAATTCTGGCAAGAAGAAGGGGGGTAGTTGAAAAATGCACTGCAAAAATGGCTTCGGAAAGCGGTATATAGTATAAGCCCCAGCTTATGTTCGCAGCCGCGGCCAGAAGAAGAACCTTATTGATCTTGACGCTTTTATTAAGGGATACCAAAAGTGCACCCATTATTATCAGTGTTATTCCAATATAAGTGAAAAGACCTGAACTCTCCTTCAGAAAAAGAATTCCTATGGAGATTACAATTATCTGCTGCAGGTTGATCATTACACCGGCGCTTGAAACATTCTCCTTCTCAAGTGCCTTGTAGAATAACAGATATCCTGCCCCCAGCATCACGCCTGATACAAGTGAAAGGAGGAGAAAACTGGAATAATGATATACAGGTTTTTCAATAAGAATTGCGATTATCATTGGAAAAATGCCAAACCCAACAACTATGGACGATGTCCTGTAAGTGCCAAGTGCAACGCTTACCTTCTTTATGATTGTATTCGAAAATGTCCAGAGTGTGAGGACACCCAGGGACAGGAGAAGGCTCAGCTCAAGAATCATTAACTTTCCTTTACGTCTGCGGTATTTGTTTCATGTATTAATTCTGTTCGTGTTCAAACCTGACATACTTTTTTCCTTTACAGAAAAATATAGACCAGGGAGACAACCATGGCTGCCATAACTGTCAACCCCATGTTTCTTGTTTTCAGGATGACTGGAAAAGCCGCAGCAAGTGAAACCAGCGTCTCTATGTCAAGTTTCTGTATATTATATACGAAAAGTGCCGTGAAAGCAGAAATTGCCAGCATATCGAATATCTTCTCCACTTCTTTTCCATTACCGATCCTGGAGTAAAATGCCCAGGGGATAAATCTCTGCAGAAAACTCAGCAATGCAAGGGCCATAATTATCAGTACAAGTGTTTCAATCATTTTTGGCACTCCTTTTCTTAACCAGCAATACTCCAACTAAAAGGCCTGAAAGTATGGGCACTATGATGAAGATATCCGATAGCCCAAGAAATCTTCCGGCTACTGCAATTATGCCCGAAACAACAGCCACGATTAAGCCCTCAGAATGTTCTATCCTTGGAACAAGAAGTCCAAGGAAAAGTGCAGGCAATGCAAGGGCAAGCGCACCTATGACATCGGGGGGAACGCTTTTCAGGAGGATATTTCCGACAACTGTCCCTCCTATCCAGATCAGGTAAGCATAGATGTATAATGACTGCATTCCTCTTTTTCCCAGTTCAGGGCGGGAGACTGAAATTGCATATGTCTCATCGGTCAGAAGAGGGCTCAGGGAAAGTATGTCAGAGAATCCAAGCGAAGGTCTCTGGTGCTCTATATGCGGTCCGTAGAATGTATGCCTGAGGTTTAGCAGAAAGGCAGTAAAAACCATGGATAAGGGATCTATCCCTATTGTCCAGTAACCAAGAAATGCGGATTGCACAGCACCTGAGTAAACAAATATTGAAAGGGCTGCCGTGAAATAATATGGTACATGAAGGGATGAAGCAAGAGCGCCGAAGGCTATTCCAGAAGGCAGATATCCTGTCGTGATGGCAACATAGCTACTGTGCATGGGTAACCTGTTCATTCCAGATCATGCCTGCCTCATCTGATCAGGAGGGGATAAAAACATGCCACCTTCAGTTTTCATGTTCAACACTATTTCTTGGAAAGTACAAGGAGTGAATATTCATTCATGCCTTCCGGTTTCAGTGTGCTTTCAACCTTGAAAAGTTCTGTGATAATGCCCATTCTTTTACCGGTAAAAATATCTCCGTAAAGAAATGTCCCGCCATTTTCAAGTATCCGGTGAACCTCCCTGATCCCGGCGGGGAAGTTGCGGCCCAGGTTGTGGTATACAAGGCTCGAGGCCGCAATGTTGAAATAATCATCCTCAAGGGGTATTTTCCTCAGGTCTGCTTTAACAATTGTGACGGAATCGGCCATTCCAAGGCACTCAAAATTATTGGTGGCGTTTTCCATTGAATTGTTTTCCAGACTGGAATCAATGAAGTTGTCAATTGCCCATATGTGCATATTGTGAAAGCTGTCGTGAAGGAGGTGGGATACAAAGCCGCTTCCACAGCCGGCATCAAGGCCTCTTGTAAATCTTTCAGCATCTGTTTTATTTTTCAGGTCAGATATTGCGGCATTGAAAATGGAAGCAATGCCGGTCCTCAGTTTTTCTGATTCCTCCCTGCTTGAATGGTGATATACGCCAAAATCCACCTTACTGTCCATGCCTGTTTATATGAATTGAAACCTTAACATTTTTCATCAAGTTCCTTCAGGTTGATCAAATGGTTATTGGTTTTTTTCATATTTGTTGGTTAATTACTAATAAATTAAATATTTATATGGTCAACGCATTTTGAAGCTGATATTTATGGAAGAGATGAAAAGGGACCTTCTAAACCCGTTTCCATGGTATAGGACGATGAGGTCCTCCATGCCGGTTTTCAGGGACAGCGAATACGGCCTTTGGAATGTTTTCAGGTATGATGATGTAAAACGTGTTCTTGGCAATTTCAGGGAATTTTCTTCACAGTTTGGGAAAGCATTCAATCCCGCAGGAGGTCCGATTTCGGAAAGCATAATAAATCTGGACCCTCCAAGGCACACGAAACTCAGGAATATAGTGTCAAGGGCATTCACACCAAGATCTGTGGAAAAGATGGAACCTGCCATAAGGGAGATATGCGTGAACCTCCTTTCAGGTCACAGGGACGGAGAATTTGACATCGTAAAAGATTTCACATCTCCACTTCCTGTAACAGTTATTGCCACAATGCTGGGCATTCCGGTAAAGGACATGGGCAAGTTCAAGCGGTGGTCCGATAATGTTGTTGGAGGTTCGGAACGTAACTACGCTGAATTTCCTGCCATAATGAAGGAAATGGTGGAATATTTCCGGAAAATGATGGCCGAAAGGGAAAAAGAACCCAGGGAAGATCTAATTACTGCCATAATAAACGCCGAGGTTGACGGAGAAAATCTCTCAGAACTCGAAAGCCTTGGCTTCTTCATACTGTTGCTGGTAGCCGGAAATGAGACCACCACCAACCTCATATCCAATGCACTTTTATGCCTCGATGAAAACCCGGATGCTTTCCAGGAACTAAAGTCCAGTCAAGGTTTGATTCCACAGGCTATTGAAGAGGTCCTGAGGTACAGGAGTCCTGTCCAGTCGATATACAGGGTCGCGATTAATGAAACTGAAATCCATGGTGTGAAGGTTCCGGCAGGAGGTATAATGGTGCCATGGATTGGTTCTGCCAACAGGGACGAATCAGTATTTTCTGATGCAGACAAATTCGATATACACCGGAAGGAGAACAGGCATATAGCTTTCGGAGAG
>JAJYYD010000026.1 GCA_021801305.1 Thermoplasmata archaeon | reverse complement strand
TGTTGCTGCCATTTTATATTACGGGGTTACTGCTGTTGGCCTAGGAATTGGAATATACGCTGCAGTATACTTCGCAAAATTATTAGATGTCACCAGAAAGCAATTTTTTATTGCACTTTCTGGAGGTTTATTACTGTCAGCATTTAATTTAGCTTTCCATTATTTTAGCTCAACACATATGGTCTCTTCACTCTATAACAATATTTTTATAGACATTGTATTGACTTTAGGATCTATTATTATTGTGTGCTTGATATACTTTATAATCGCGGGAAGAGGAAATTTGCTGAAGACATACCGTATCAACATTAGTGGGAAGTGGCCTCGAGAAATAAAAGCACTCAAACAATTAAACAAGTGAACATTGCCCCGGGCAACTACAACCAAAATTTGTTCGACTATTGAACCCTGTTTTCTCCCGCTGCAGAAAGCGTCCCCTATAATCTTAACAATGTGAAGAAAATAAATAGGTTGAAGAAATCAGTAGCGTTGATTTGATGGAATCTGCAGCAGGATCTAAGATACTGGACAGACTTGACAACAGCAAAGCGGGAAGGTTTTACTGGCTTCTTACTTTACTTGCTACAATTGGAGGTTTCCTTTTTGGATATGATACGACAAACATTGCCATAGTTGAAGTGTTTCTCCCCAAATCTTTCATTTCTTCGGCAACAAACCCGTTCATAACCGGGTACCTTTTTTCGGGTGTTTCTCTGGGTGCTGCAGCTGGAGCACTTATTGCAGCATCACTCATAGACCGCTATGGAAGGAAATCAATGCTCATTTTTGATGCGTTTCTTTACACATTGGGGGCAATACTCTCTGCAGTCAGTGTGGATCTGGTAATGCTCCTGATCTCCAGAACCCTCATAGGAATTGCAGTGGGTGCGGATTCTGCAATAGCAACTTCATACATATCCGAGTGGGCTCCGAAAAACAAAAGAGGAAGCCTTGGCATACTGCAGCAATGGATGATCACCGTGGGGATACTTGGTGCCTATATTATTGGCCTGGCTGTTCTCTATGGAATACCTGCAAGTGCCTTCACACTTGACTGGAGAATCCTTCTTGGAGTCGCAGCGGTTCCAGCAGCAATTGGCCTTGCATTCAGGTTTATAATGCCGGAATCGCCCAGATGGCTTGTGAACAAAGGTAAATACAAGGAGGCTGTGAAGTCTTTCAAGACGCTGGGAATTGATACAGACGAACAGGAGCTCGGGAGGGAATATCCTGTTGACACAGTCAAGAAAAAGAGGCTTACGCCTGGAGTGAAGAGAGCCTTCCTTATTGTAGGACTTTTCATGGTGTTCCAGCAGATTACAGGCATAAACATACCATTTTACTACGGGCCAATAATAATAAAGAATCTCCATCTTTTCGCCTCAACCACCAGTCCTGTTTTTTCAGAGATCTTCATTGTTGAGGCTGCTTCAATTTTCGCGGTTGTAAACGTTGCTGCAACCTACATTGGCTTCAAGCTCATAGACAGGGCAGGAAGAAGAAAACTGGCCCTGATTGGTTATGGGGGAATGGCACTGTTCGGTTTCATAGGGGCTATATTGAAATACGCCGGGCAGGATATTGGAATGCTGGTTGCAATTTCCATCTTCATAGTGTTCTTTGCATTTGGAGTTGGTGGAACAGGATGGATAATACAGGGAGAATACTTCCCAACAGAGTACAGGGGAACCCTGGCGTCCCTTATAGCATTTATTGACTGGATCTCAAATTTTGCCATAGTGGAGATATTCCCGTATATGGATGACACCATCCACATAGCTGGTTCGCTGGTTGTTTTCGCAATTCTTTCGGTAGTGGCCGTGGTAATATTCTACAGGATAATGCCTGTGACAAAGGGAAAGTCTGTGGAAGATATCACAAGCATGTTTGACTCAATTGCGGGCGGGGTTAAGAAAGGAGATAGTTAAAAAAATCAGCCTTATTTTTTTGTTTCACAATATTTTTAAGTAAAGTTTTTATGGAAAGATTTCTGAAACCCTGATATCAGATAGCCTTGTACCTCTTCAGTGAAACCTCGTATATGTCCCCTTCTGAACCAAGAGTATTCAGGAGTTCGTCAACCTTGTTCTGATCTATTCCAAGGTTGGATGACGCAATTACCAGGTCTTCATACCTGCATCCCTTGCCATCCGTATCGTTGTTCTTTACATAGTCAAGCACTACCTGCTTGAACTCCGTCTCATGGCTCTCTGGTCTTTTGGCAGATGACGAGAGTATAAGCTGCTCAAAGTTCTGGAAATCATACTCCGGGTATTTCTCCCTTGCCCTTATGGCACTCTGCGCCTCCTCTTTCGTGTATCCTAGCTGCGTGAGGCTCTTTTCATTGCTTTCCGGGTTTTTCAGTGCTTCCCTGATTGCGTACAGTTTTCTTCTTGCAATGTATTTTGTCTTGAGATTCCAGAAATCAACTGTCTCCTGAGAAGTTTTTCCAGTAAATTCCGGATTTATGTTGAAGTACATTGCACCTTCGGCTGTCTTGAAGGGGTTTATCCTGCCCATTATGAAAACTGTATCGTTCACCTCAAGTGAATCTATCTCAGCTTTCTGTTC
This sequence comes from Thermoplasmata archaeon, assembly GCA_021801305.1. GTDB lineage: Archaea > Thermoplasmatota > Thermoplasmata > Thermoplasmatales > Thermoplasmataceae > Oxyplasma. Next base: position 6,817 of record JAJYYD010000026.1, on the reverse strand, counting down.
CTGCCTGAACTCGCTCTGGAAAACACTCACGTAGAAGGACCCGACAGCATCCGATACTGTGATCTTTGTGAGGTTCTCATCCGGGAACTTCTGGGTAACGGTTCCTGTCAGCATCACCCTTTTCACCCTGGTTCCAAGTGGAGTCACGACATAGGGTTTTCCTTTCTCTTCCGGTTCCAGTTCCTCAATGATCTTGCAGTCCTTAAGCTCCCGTGAGAATATCCATTTTGAAGGTTCTCTTTTCTGCATCATGCAAACTCAGCCTCCATCTGCCTGTCCAGTTCCGATATTACTGCCTCATTTACCGGATTCATGCTTCTTATTCGGAAACTGAGACCATTCTGGCCGTTCCGGAAATCTCCAGTTGCAAGAAATGCATGCCCCTGTATTGCTGCCTGAAGCTTCTGGAAAATCTCCTTCTTGTTGAGTTTTACATTATTTATCGTGAGTTCCTCCTCCTTCATTCCAATAAGTGGCAGAAGGGCCTCCTTGCCAGCTGTCGACTGCACATAAGAAGTCCCGTCGTCAAGCGTGAAATATGAGAAGATATCAAGAACCTGTGGAGCAGTGGGATGATCGGGGCACCTGAGATCATCGATCCTTTTCCTGCATTCTGAGCACCTGGTCAGGATTCCACTTTTTTCACCGAAACTTACGGCAAAGGCCGCTACTCTTATGCCACCAACTGGGGAGTTGATATCCTCTATGTTTGATATCTTTCTCTCACCTATGACTGAATTCGATTCCTGGACCTTAGTCCTGTCCCCTATGGATACCCTGAGTCTTGAATTGTATTCTGAAACCCTTGCACCCTCGATCTTTACGACCTTGCCTTCCTGCAGTTTCTGCCCGAATGATGTCATCTGGATCTGGCCCGTATCGTCCTCGACCGTTGTGCTGTAAAGCAGCTTTTCTTCCCCGTCCTTCTGGTATTTCCTTTCATTGACCTGCCCTATTCTACCCTCGATTGATACAAACGGATCGTTTATGTTTAGATTCCTTATCTTGTAGTCCCTGTAATTCCTTTTAACCTCCATTGTATCTTCGGTTTTCAGGATGACCTCAGTCCTGGAATCTATGTTAAGCCTGAGTTTCTCATTATATTCCCTGACGCTGCAGAATTTGATTTCCACAACATCACCGGGGCGTATTGTGTTAGGGAAAGCCCATGCCGTGAATGGTATAGTTCCGGTCTCATCCCCAATCAGCCCGTAATAGTAAACAGATTCTCCCCTTTCGTTCTTTATGTCTTTCTTGTCCACTGACAGTATTTTTCCCTTTATGGAAATATCCTTTGAATCCTTCTCAATGTCCTTGATCTTTATATTTGCCATGATTCAGTCTCCATCAGGCATACATGCCTGTACTTGTTCCCCCTTTCTTCCCTGTAAATCTGTTCATTACCTGTTCGGCTTCCTCCTTGCTCAATCCGACCTTTGTTATCAGGTAATTTTTGACATCCTCCGGGCTCTTTCCCTGGGCAAGCATTTCCTGAACCATCATGATCATCCGTTCGGCTATGCTCTGATTGAACTGGTCCTCCAGTTTGAGTGTCCTTACAAGAACGTATATAGACGACAGGAGAATATTCAGCGCATCTTCCAGTTCTTCCTTGGTGAAACTTGAAGTCTCGAAATCCGTCCTCAAGACTATTTCCTCGTTTATCCCGTCAATCATGAACTTCACCAGATCTATCTGCTTGTTCAGTATAAGGAGCGATCTGTAGGTTGCAAGCCTTGGCTGATTTTCCATAACTGCAGTTTCTATTCCTGTTTTCAGGAATATCTCCAGGTAATTACCAAAATATGCCATGTAAATCCTGAAGGGCAGTTTTTCATTCATCAGGATCATGTAGTTCTCCCCCTCGTCGATCTGCCATTTCATCCCTACAAGGCTTTTGGAGTCATCAGTTCCATTTTCAAGCCATGATTTTATATCGTTTTTGTCTACCATAAATACTATATCACTATACATTAAGGCAATATATTTCTTTTTGATTCCCCGTTCATATGGGCGGATCGATATAATCACCTGAATGAATGGCGAGTCCTGTTGGCGTAGAGAAGATCATGATCCCGGTTCGCCTGGAATAAACCCATTCAATGTAAATACTCAAAAAACATTCACCCGTGAGGTCCAGTTCAAGTGGCGGTTTCGAGGGGAATTTCAGGATTTTCCATCATGCTTTCAAGGGTATTTTATTCCCTGAACTGGTTCAACATATCCCCGGCACTGGTCCCAATAGGACAAACCTTTGGCGTCAATCTTGGAGAGACCGGCCTTCTTCTTTCATCATTCCTCATTGGTGCAGGAATATTCCAGCTACCTGCAGGTGTCATATCTTCAAGGATTGGTGCAAAGAGGACAGCCATGACAGGCATTTTCATAATGTCGTTTGCCGTAATCGGGTGTGCATATTCTCCCAGCTTCATCATCCTGGTCATTCTCAGGTTTGCTGTTGGAGTTGGAGCTGCACTTTATTTTTCAACTGCCATAGGGATACTTGGTGAGCTGTACTCAGCAAAACTGACCGCAATGATAGGCATCTACAACTCGTCCTACAACATAGGAGCAGGGGCTGGCATAATCCTTTTCACTCCCATAGTGGAAATATATGGCTGGAGATCTGACTTCCTGATCTCGGGCATTGCCATGCTGATTGTTACAGTTTTCACATTCATTGTCCTGCCTGCATCAAAAAGATACACAAAGATACAGTTCTCTGCGTTGAAGGAGAGGATCCTCAACCGGAAGATATGGATTGTGGCTATTGGTTTTGTTGGACTGTGGGCCCTCAACTATACTTTCCCGGAATATTTCTCAACATATGCTCAGAGCACAGGCATACAGGACTACATAGCAGGAATCATGGGTGGCATGATCCTGATGTTCGGTATTGCGGGGGGAGTCATATCCGGACTGGTTAAAAAATTCAATGTTATCAGGATATCAATTGTTGCAAGCATACTCATAGGAATAGCCATCATCATAATTCCCTTCACAGGGTATTATGGCCTGTGGATTATCATTGCCTTTGAAGGAATGTTTGCAACCCTCGTAATATCGCTCGAATACGCAGTTGTGGCGAGAATAGAGACAGATAAAACATACATTGCCCTGAGCCTTGGGCTCATAAATTCCATCCAGATCGGAATAGGATCCACGGTTCCATACATATTCGGGTTTATACAGGCGTATGGCTACATCTATTCATGGATATTCCTGGGACTTCTTTCGATCATCACCCTGGTGGCATTCCTCAGGAGCTCTGTCAGGAAAGAGCTTGAAATATCGGTTGCCTAGACTTCAGCGTAATTCCGGTTTCAGCACGCCCGTCGGAAGGCACATGCTAACCACGAAGTTGGGCTCGTCCACGATCTCGGATATCCTAAGGTCACCGGCGACACTGCAAAGTATGTAAGCCTCTTCCGGCTTGAATCCGGAAAGTGAAAGCTGCTGGATCATGTTCTCTGCAGCCTTAACAGATGCCTGGTGCAGGTCAGAATCTATTCCCATGGCGCACATCAGGCTTCCCGATTCCTGGTTCCTCGAATATACCACCGGATCCAGTGTCTGCCTTCCCTTTATAATTCTAACCTTTAACCTGACTGTGGCTGAGATCTCTATGGCAGTTCCGCATATCTCACCGTCTCCCTGCGATGCGTGAGGATCTGAAATTGAGAGCATTGCTCCGTCTATGTTAACCGGAAGTAGAATTCTGGCACCACTGCAGTTCATCTTGTTGTCCATGTTCCCCCCGAACCTCTGGGGAGGGATCATTCCGAAACTCCCTTTTTCAGGAGCGGTCCCTATAATACCAAGAAATGGCCTGACTGGTATGGTAACATCCTTCAGGAAATCTGACGAAGATTTTGCCACACCGCCGGAAATATCCCATATTACCAGTGATTCAGGAAACCTGTTCTTGAGAAGACCGAAATCGTTCATTATTGCAGTCCAACCCCACGAATCTGGGGATATATCCACTATTGTCACTTCAAGTGTGTCCCCTTTCCTGGATCCGGCAACTTCTATGGCCCCAACGGCAGCATCGAATTTGCTGCTGTCGATTGCCCCAAGGTCACTGAGTTCCGATTCCCTTTTGATCTGCATTGTGGAGGAATCCGGCACTATAACCTCAAGGAGTTCACCAGGTTCAATCCGGATTACGGGTTTTACTTCAGGGGACCACTTAAAGTGAAGGTTTTTCTCGTTGCGTCCATCCAGTGTTTTCATGGATGAGAATTGACAAGAATGGATTTAGATATTGCTGTATGACTGTTTCTTGAATGGAAAGTCTGATCCGGCCTGACTTATGCTCATGATATGCGGTTGGATTGTGTTCTGTCTTCAAAATTTATGGAACATTTACTCCATCACTGACATGATATGCCGGAATGTTCTCATTTGGATTTCTTCACCAGACTCAGAAAAAGTGATTTATTCTCCTGCACCCCTTTTTTTCTGGACGCTACACGCCTATGCTGCCAGGCTATCTGCATTGCCTCCCCTATGATCAGGCCCGTGGCAAATCCAAGCAGTACCGAAAAGAAAGAATCGTCATACCCCGGGAAGTAGAAAATAATAACCATTCTTCCTATGAAAGCAATGGACCAAACTCCGATTACCCAGAGTGGCCTCTTGTAATATGGAAGGTCGTTCCTGGTGAAGAATGTAACACCTTTTCCAGTATGAATTGAAATGTACATTCCAAACAGAAATGCCAGGATTACAAAAATTGTGCTTAAGAGGCTTATTCCGTAATCTGCTGCTATTGTGAATATTATGTAAAGCAGCGGACCTACAACGAGGCTTCTTCCCGTGAACCTCCCCCCATGAAGGGCCCTTACAATTTTCCTCGAGAGGAATATAACAACTATTGCAAGGAATGATACCAGCTTATGCGACAGGACCTGGGCATAAACCGAGTTGTATATACTTTCACCTGTTTCGAAGATCCTGAACAATGAATCTGCCCCGCAGTGACTATCATCCGGAACAGTTATTAAAATTTCTTACTGATCTTCCCTTTTGAATAATTTTACGCTCATTTTTATTGTGATATGGTTCCTGCTTTTCTTTCAGTCCTGAATGACAAGCCATATTTCACGATATAGATAACTGGAAGCAGATAGAACCCCAGGATCATTGTGATATCCGCCTCGCTCAAGGGCATTGTGCTGCCAAATTCCTTCAGGGCCGTTATATGCGCAGGATTTGTAGAGACCGCCATTGCTACAAAGCCAAGTATGAAACCCAACAACTGCGCCTTTTTGTTTCCAATCAGCACAAGATAAGCAACAAGTACTATAACGACCACAGATGCATATGTTGCAATTGTGAGCCATAATGGAACAAGTCCGTTTACCCTCAATATGTATCCACCAATAATCATTACAACTGCATCCGCAAACAGCAGAAGCGAAAGGAAAGTGTTACTCTTCAACATTTTTGGATATATTTGACCGATATAACTCTTGCCCATGTTTCTGCTTGTGGGATCAAAATTTGTAGAGTGTTGGCAATAATTCATTTTTAACGAATTTAATCACATTCTCTTCGTGCTTTGTCATTTCTTCGAAAGCCTTTGATGGATCCCTGTTCATGATTGCCTGGAATACTGACTCGTGCTCCCTTGAATCCTCCATAGAAACATCCAGGACGGTAAAAAAAGTGAGCCTTGCAATCTTCAGTTTTCGCCGGATCTCTTTGCTGTATTTTTCCATGTATTTGTTTCCGCTGTTTCTGTCAATAAAATCATGGAACTGCTCATCGAGATCAACCTTCTTGTATGATTGCACGGAACCCTGCCTGTAGATTGTACTTACATCTGCCATGAATTTCTTAAAGTCGGCGAGCTGTTCCCTGCTGATCCTCAATGCACAGAGCCTTGCATTTTCGGCTTCTATTACTCTCCTTGCTTCGTACAGCTCAATGAGATCTTCAGAGGATGCTATGATCACCCTGTATGATCTCCCTGTCTTTTCAAGCAGCCCTTCCTTGTTGAGGGCAATGAGGCTTTCCCTTATGGGGGTCCTGCTAATTTTTAGCTTGTTGGCTATGACTTCCTCGCTGACGTATTGACCGACCTTCAATTTTCCCTGAGCTATGTTGTTATAAATGTATTCGTACGCACGCGAAGACAGGCTGACTTTTTGTTCCATGACAATAAATTATTATACACCCGTACTTAAGCTTTCACTTTTGCATTATTAAAAAAAATTATTATAAAAATTATAATTTCCTTAATTTTCACGTATCAATCCTACTGGAGGATGCTATTTTAGCCATTATTATTTACAATCATAAAAAATAAACCAATTAGCTTGTTAATCTTGTTAAATAGCCATTTTTGGAGAAAATGGGAATTTTTATTAATTTTATTAATGACATATAATTTACACTGAATTCAATTTAAAATTTATGTTAATGACATAAAGTTGTTTTTCAGAGAATCATTGATTATTTTGACAATAATGGCTAAAGAGAATACAAGATATTTTTTAAAAATGATATGTTCCCTATAGCTCATTTCATGACAAATCCGGATTTTCCTGAACCGACTTTACATCAGGAGTCTGGGATAGAAGGAAATTATAGAATGGAGGCAAGTGGACACTGATTTAATACAAATTTTTTTAATTAAATTTTGTGTAAAAACTTTATTGCTTATGTTTAAATAGCATGAAAGCGTAATAATATTTTGATAAGTATGGCTGAAGTCTCATATTCAAAAGGGAGAATAGTTGGGTTTCTTCTCGTTATTGATTTCGTGATAACCATGGTGATCCTTTTCACTGACAAGAACCTCCAGACA
>JAJYYD010000029.1 GCA_021801305.1 Thermoplasmata archaeon | reverse complement strand
ATCAGGGTCCCACGGCCGGAACACTGACTGTGGAAAATCTCAGGAGAGTTTTCAACGTTCCGTTCAGGACCTATGAAACTGACTGGGGAGTGAACTTTTCCACGCAACTGGTCCCGGAAAAAGAGACGGAATGAACCTGTTATTAAAAAAAATAAATAGAAAATTAAGAAATTTTAGGAAGATTCTTTCCCTGTGAAGAGAACAGGTTCTGCTCTTCAAGATACTGTTCCATTATTTCATTGGGAGTGGTGACCTTGTTCTGTGACTTGCTTATTATTGGCCTGTTATTGTACCAGTAGATGAAATTCTCCGGAGAGTTGAATGTCCACCTGAACCGGTCATAGTTCTGCCACAGTCTCGATAGTGCAAGATGCACCCTGTTTCCATGTTTGTCGCTTTCAACGTTCTCCACTCCCATTTTGGAAAAGTAGAATTTGACGTCGGTTGCACCATAAAGTATGCTTAGTATGCCACTTCTCAGGTACACCTTCTGTATGTCCAGGTTGCTGCTTTTCCTGAATTCCGAAAGTGCATCGATATTCTTCTCCATTACCTCCTTGGTTATTTTCCTGGTTTCAACCATTGAAAGTATTTTCTTGGTTGACATATCTACGCATACAACAGCGTATGGATAGTCCATTCCAGTCTGGTGATAGTCCATGAATATTGTGGTCAATGGAGGATCAATTTCGGACTTGGATATCTCACCCTCCTTGGAATACTTGGTTCTTATCATCTTCTTTCCCCTCATGTAGTTGTAGATCTGGTAGTAGGATATTGATCTGCCGCGGCTCTTCAGCAGGTAGAAAATTGTCCTGGACCCGACCTTATAGTTGTTCCAGAGATTCTCTATCTCACTTACATCCTGCTCGGTTAATGATGAATAACGCTTCTTTGTGTGTTCTTCATCTATATCCTCTTTCAATATCTGCTGCACCCTCCTGGGCGTCACGTTGAACATCCTTGCAAGATCGCTGACCTTGTATCCGTTCTCCACACTCTGAATTATAAACCTCTTATCATCTGTGCTTAGCATGTTACCAAATGATTATACCCATCATGTGGTCATAACCTTTTTTTGCACAATCTTATACCTGCATATCTGTAGGTAGCAAATGGAGTGCTGTTTTATGGCATGTCCTGAGCCCCAGTATATGGAAAAAGCGAAATTTTTCTCGTTCCTTACGTTAGGCAGTTTATATACTGACATAATAATATACATAACAGCGTACCACAATAGAAAGAGGCGTATAGATGAAAGTTAATACATATTTCAGGCATGTTAGAAAAGCCATTTCGAGGCAATTCAGCAGGGACCCTGATGACAAGGCGGAGACGGGAATAGGCGTACTTATAGTCTTTATAGCCATGGTTCTTGTGGCAGCTGTTGCGGCATCTGTCCTCATTCATACTGCGGGCATACTGCAGCAGAAAGCCACATCCACTGGAACAACCACCATAAACCAGGTTTCCAGCGGGATAACCATAACCCAGATCATGGGGTATGATCCTTCTCATCCGGCTGAAACGGGAGGCGTTTCGCTCATGGCGATATTCGTCACCAATAATGCTGGCGGATCTGCCATAAACCTTGGGAATGCCAGTGTAACACTTACAGTGAACGGGGTGACTGCCATCCTGGTCTACAATGATACCATATACAACAATACAGCAACAAACGGGACACAGAATCTCTTCAGCGAGAAACAGTGGAACTACCTGAGCGCATCACACCATGACGCTACAGACTTCGGTGTGATCGTGGTGCAGGACCCTACAAACTCGGTTGACAGCCAGTACCCGGTAATATCACCGGGAGACACAGCTGCAATTATACTTAATGTGTCAAACACGTTCGGTGCTGAAATAACACAGAACATGCAGGTTTCAGGGCAGGTAACACCGGAAGTCGGTGCCCAGGCAATAATTCAGTTTACTGCCCCAAATGCCTTTGTAACCAATGAAGTCACGCTGCAATAAACATAGACGCCTCAATCTTGCTCTGAACCCGGTTGCCGGTTGTCCGCAAACATCCCGGCTTCCGGGGGAGAGAAGATTTACATTGAACCCGCGTCACATTTCTTTCAATTTTCATTCTGAAATACGGGCTTCGTGTAACATGCTTTTCCATTTTACACAGGGATCTGGCCAATTCACAGCTTGCTGGCTGGATCACAATAATACTGTTTTCGTCCGCTCCATAGTACTTTTTCATTGAAGAAATCCAACTGATTACGCGGATGCATAAGTGCAATAAACATAATGCAATCCGGAACTTTCACTTTTATTTACACGTGGGTCGATCAATACGTTGCAGGAAACAGTAAGGTATGGCCTTCTTTCCTTTCTCTTGAGATCGGGATTGCCCCCTCATATACGTTAAATAGCAATGGGCGATACAGCATCATGGTATCCCGTAAAGGCTGGCCATATGATGCTGCAATTGTATCTGCAATAGGTGGCATTATAATTTTGTATGTCGGAATATTTGGTTTATTAGTTCTGTTTCATACAGCACACACCTCATTTGATATGCTGCTGGAGATAACCGGAACTGTTTCAGGGATGCTGATCCTTGTTTCCAGCTCCCTGCTTTATTTCAACAGGAAAAGACATGTGATCTGGGGGATCATTATTTTTGTCTGTTCCATACTCAGCTGGGCAGGCACCTCAGGAGGTCTTTTCTTTGGCTTCGTTCTTGTTTTCCTTGGCGGAATAATGGCAATTTCCTGGAGTCCGGAACCAATGGTTATAAGAAGACAGGGGCAGGAGAAGGCCAACTGAAGAATGAATTTTCATGCAAACAAGCTAGTTAATTTTTATTAACCCTCTGTATTACCTGATATTGATTCTTGACAGTAATTATAATTCCAGACTTGACATGGAAGCAATAATAACCGCAACAGGTGATTTCCCGATCGAAAGATTTGCCAGGGAAAAGGGCATAATAATTCCAGCTGTTCTTACTATTGGGGAAAACCGCGAAAGTTTTCTGTACTATTTTGAGGATATAGAAGAACAGGACAGGGATACTGCAATGTTTTTAAAGGTTAACAATGCCAGAAAGAACGGCAATGTCCTGACTCTTTACTCAAACAGCACCCACCACATGGAATACAGCTTATTCAGGAATCTTATTGCTATTCCCACACTGGTTGTGGATTTCCAGTACGTAAAGGAGGGAAGCCATTATTTCCATGTCAGGTTCCACAGAAAATACCTTAAAGAATTTTCAGATCTAATCTCTTCAGACGCATTTCCTGCAATTAACTCAGTCCGTTACCTGGGTGAGAACAGGAAAAGTGTTGAGAACGCAAAGCTGTTCTTCAGATTTTTCAAGGTAATGCGTGTCTCGTTCAGGTTTGAGCTGCCAGGTGGACGGGGGACGGACCGCACTTTTCCCGATATCAGTGGAGACTATGCGGGCGAAGTAAGATATATTAGCGAGAACAAGAAAATACCTTTTAATATTTACACGAAGCCCACGGCAAAAGTTATCCCTCCGAACGAAACAGGTCAAAAGACTCAGGATGAAATAACAGAAGTGTCTTTCCAGAATGATCTGTTAAACCAGATAATATTTTTAAGCGAGCATGTAGCATTCCCCAATTTTGGGGTCTATTTCACACGAAGAGACGGCATATACAGGTTTGAAGCACTGATTCCTGCCATATACTCCAAAGAGTACATGAAGAAGGTATTCAATGTGTCAGGAAAATCACCCCAATGGGGCATGACACTGGACAGCATCGGTGAAGCTGCTTTTGAGAGTTGATGCCTGAACTTCTCTCCCGGCAGTGTATTTTTAATTCATACGTTTTAAATACCGGGACATTGATGTTAGTTTCGTTGCCAGAATACCGGAAGTAGTGCAGATGCGTGAAATGAGTTCTTTTTTCATAATAGACAGATACAAAAAAATGAGTTATATTACCGGGTACATACCAGTTGAATATAGTAATAAACAGATAATTTCCGATATGGAGAAAGCAGGAATAGATGAAGTACTGACAGAGGATGAAATAGAAAGCTTTCTTGAAAAAGCAAAAAATGCAACCTCTGAAAAGATTCTCGCAAAGATAAAGGAAGGCAACAGCGTTTTCGATATTATGCAATGGTGCAGGCTTTCAACAGACTGTGTAATTCCTGTATGCAATTTCCAGTGCAGCGTACCAGGATCGGAGAATGTGGCTTATGACTATTTCAATTACGAAGTTAAGAGGATAATAGAAAATGAACTGGAGAGAATAATAAGAACCGGCAGGAAGAATAGCGGACAATCATATAGTGTTGAGGAACTTTTCCAGGCTCTGGACAGGGAGAAACTTCACAGCATAAGTATGGAGTTGGGAATGGACGTCTCAGCTGATAAACTCAGGACCATGATCTCAGATTTTGAAAAGAACTCTGTTCTCCTGGTTACCGGTTATGTCCTGAAGTCTTGGTCTGAAGCCGAGGCACTGGAAGAAAGCGAAAGCGATCCTAACGTTGTTTTCGGCCACAGTGAACTTCTGGGCATTGTCCCTGAGATAACCAGGAAAGAAAGGTACAGGGCGATTGGAAGAACAGTTGTTGGAATGAAGAATAATGAGGTTCTGTCTTTAATTGTGGCAGTTGAAAAGATGAGGCTCCTCAAGATGATAAGATCTGACACCGGGCTGGATGGTGGACCTTCTGCAGGGTCCGAGAATTACAGCAGCGAATATATGAAGCACGTTGCCTCAATGACGCATGAGGATCTTTCCGAACTTATTGAAACGCTCCGCGCATACATGACCTGGAGATCATTGTTCAGTTTTGTTCAGCCTGCGAATGCCATACCAGGAAAAGAGGATTTTGCAGATTCAGTTATAAGCGGGTTTTCAGAAAGCAACGGGATAAACAGGGAACTTTTCAAGACATTTGTCATCACAGAAGACTAATTTCATGATGATACAAAGCCCAGGAAGATTTCGGCTGAGCAGCAGTTATTATAGCACTGGGGCTGGCCTCCTTCAAAGCTTGCAGAAATGTAGTATGAAACTTCATTAGAATGGTAAAGTTGCAGTGAGATCTCCTGCCCGTTTGTTATTGTATAGGTCTGGGACTGGCTGCATTTGCCGGTCTCATGTGTCAGGGTAATTTCCAGGCTGCAATCAGATATGAAGTATATTGTGAAGTTTCCTGTCAGGTTGAATGGGTTGCAGATGCCAAGAAAATCATTATACTGGTAATAATTGTTGTTGCAGTACTGGGAATCAAAAGTAGGGCACACAGTCAATAATCCGGTATATCCCAGAGTCGCATTGTCATTTGGCTTGTAATTTTCCTGTCTGTTGCAGTTGTTCTCCGTAGTCTGGCATATGTCAATATATTTATGATCTACAGTTGTTGATGCCGCAATTGAGGATTGAACCATGACGTCGGCACTGGCCAATGGCAGCGAAATAAGTGCCGCAAAGAGAAATACAGCCACGAGCACGCGGATCAGACCCTTCATGTTCTCATATCCTTTCTTTAAGTTTTATCCTTACCTTGAATAATAATAAGAATGGATTTAAAGGCATATGGATCAATGATACAGGGTACATATCAAGATCAATTGCAGCACCAGTGATCAGGTCTTCCCCTGAAGCCCTGTCCTACGGTTGAATCCCTCAACTCTTCCTTGTTATGCTCCTGGGCTTGGAAACGTTTACCAGTTTTGTTTCAGCCCGATCTATCACCATGGGGATTCCTTTGAAAAAATCAAGTGTTTCCTTGCACAAATTAAGTGCGAGTTTCACATCTTCAACCTGTCCTTTCAGGAGATCGATCTCAAAATCCTTTTTCTTAACTGAGAGGTTGCAAAGTTCAAGTTCTTTCTCTTCCTGCTGGAGAAATGCAATTTTTTCTTCCATGTCCTTAACCTGGTTCTTCAGGATTTTGTTCTCATCCTCGATTTCCATGGACCCTGATACCTCCCTCTCCAGCACTGAGTTCCGGTCTGACATCTGCTTCATGACGGCATCCTGTTTTTCAATTCTTTCAAGAAGGGCAGCGTTTTCCTGTTTCACGTTTTCAAACTGAGGCAGCATTTCTCCCATTGATTCAAGCTGTCTTTCAAGTTCCCCGTTTTTCTGTACCGCTGACCTGAGTTTTTCAATAAGAGTTTTGCTTTCGTTCCTTTCAACTTCCCTTGAGGATTCAAATGAATCGAGTTTCTCTTTAAGGATGCTTATCTCATTTACCCTCTCCATATTTTTTTTCTTCAGTGTGTCGTTTTCCGCCTTAAGCATCCTCACCTGGTTGTCGTAGGACAGGTTGGCACTCCTTAGCTTGTCTATCTCAGTCTTGAGTTCCTGAAAATAATCATTTTTGGAAACGTTCCTCCCGTCATCTGTTTTCATATGGTAATACTTAGCAGGTCTATTTATTTAAAAACTTCTATTTTGTTTATTTACCCAACCAGCTTATTAAATATATAAATAGATCAGAAGGAGCATGATCTTATAAATTTTTCAGGGGAAGATATTTACTTATTCTTTCAGAAGGCCCTTCAGGAGATCATCAATCTTCTGATCCTCCGGATTTGCTGCTTCCTTCGCTTTATCTGTTTTCTGCCCCCCGGATTCCTCTGAGAGCTTGTCAAGTATATTGTCAACACTTTCCGGGTTCATGTCTCCCCTCTGGTATACAGCAGTGGTGATCTGGTCCAGTTGACCGCTGAGCCTTTCCTGTATCTGGTCCGATGCCGTAACGATCCTGTCAATGCTTGTCTGCATCTGTGCCATCTGTTTTTCAGAAAGCTGGCTTTTCACCAGATCTTCTGAACCCTGTTTAAGGGATGCCCAGATATCCTTGGTTGTTTTGGAGAACTGGAGGTTCAGGTCGATGTTTTCCAGGAACAGCTTATAGTCCTTTAGTCCCTTGATGGCACTCTCAAGAGCCAGTATATTGGATCCGAATAACTTGGCTTTTGGTAAATTATTGTCCTTGATGGCAATCCTGGCATTCTGCATGTTAGAATCCCTGTTCCTCTCGTACTGCCTTATAGCCCTGTCGATATCAGATTTCCATTTGCTGATTCTTGACCTTCTTTCTATAAGCTTTTCCTCTTCACTCTTTCCAAATTTTATTGAGACCATAAGAACTAAATTAACATACAAACCTGACTTTTAAATGTTTTCTTTTGCGTGGTTAAGATTTTCGAAAAGGTTAAAGACGGCCTTGCAACCCCATATTCCTGGCCAATCTTCAGGCAGTCAGGATTTGTATTCCTCGTATCTCATGATGATTTTAGGGTCAATAGAGGGCTTTACCTGCATAAGTACCGCTATTATGTCATCTGTCGCCACCTGACGCTTATTTCCACTTTTTACGGCATCCATGAAGACATTCTGGGTCGCTTTCTTGCAGACAAATTCAATATCTGCTCCACTGTAGCCGTTGCTGATCCTGGCCAGTTGATCATAGTCGATTTTTCCTACCTGTTTCACCTTTGAAAGATTCAACTGAAATATTTTCTTCCTCCCCGTTTCGTCCGGTGGCGGAACGTAGATCTTTACATCGAATCTTCCGGGCCTCAATATTGCGTCGTCTATCTCCCACGGATTGTTTGTTGCTGCAATGATAAATATGTTCTTTCCTTTCTGTGCATTTATGCCCCCAACCTCTGTAAGGAGTTGTGAAACACCTCTCCTGACCACATCTGTCTTGGTACCCTCCCTCTTTGGCACTAGAGTATCAATTTCATCAAAGAATATGATGGATGGGGAAAGTTCATAGGCTGCCTTGAAAAGAGCAGTAATATTCTTCTCGAACTTCCCGAACCATTCACTGTAAAGAGACGATGGATTTACATTTATGAACATGGCCTTGACTTCATTCGCAATGGCTTTCACAATGTGTGTCTTCCCTGTACCGGGTGGCCCGTAAAGAAGCATTCCGCCCCCGAACTGCACGTTATATTCCTCTGAGAGCTCCTTGTTCCTCATGGGGTATATGATCTTGGCCATTATCTCATTCTTTACATCTTCGAGACCGGCTACATCATTAAATGTGATATTTGGTATAGTGGGGCGTTCGAGGCCTATCTCCTCCAGAATTTTTTCACCAACGCTCTGGCTTGTGTTTTCTTTTGCAGGCTCAGCCTTCTCCTTGACATTCCTGTAGGCGTTCATAATCGCTTCGCTCTGCCGGATTCGCTTCTCCCTTGTTTCTCCTTCCGATGTCTCAATGACCCTCAGCATTGCGTTGTATGCCTTTAAATAGTATATCTGTGACTTGTCCCTGTCGCCGCTGGCCTCGTACTTGATAGCAGCCTCCAGTATTTTTGTGGCCTCTTCGAGTTCACGGTTTCCTTCAGATTTTTCCATTTCTATACCTCATTCTGGATCTGACTCTTATGCCTTGTATACAACTGTTCCTTTGGAGTATAACTTGTATTTCTTATGCTTGACCACCAGCGTGTTCAGCTCGATCCTCATGCTATATTCTTCAGGAAACAGGGCATATTCTTTCAAAACAAGCCAGTTCTTTGCAGATATGAAAAGAAAATCCATGTCCTCTTTCCCCGGGAAGAAAATAGTATCGATCTTCATTCCTATGAGATTATCAAGTTTCGGAACAGCTGTTTCAGTTACCCTGTCTCGATCCATGCTCGGAGATATGTCGGCAACACGTCCGCTGGCTATGGACCCTGATACAGCATTGTAGGTGTAGCCTATAACCTTCTTTGATATTGACAGATAGGTCTTAGACGCCAGTTTATGGCTGATATCTGAATCCAGATGATGGATCACTCCATCCACAATTAAAGTCATGTGGTATTGAACCACATAAGTGGGGATCGCTCATAAATCTTATTATTCTTCTTTTTCTTTATAAATTAATTATAAAAATATCCGTCGGACCGGGAGATGGGAATTATCTTAAACCTGAAAACAGAAAACTGGTTTATCCCTTCCAGAGTCCAATCGCAAGGCCGACTACGAACAACACAATTAGCAGCGAAAAAGACCCCGCAGTTCCTATGGCCAATGCACTTGTGATTATTGAGATGTGGCTGACAATTGAAGATATTATTTTTGAGATTATTCCTGAAAAAGATATCTTTGGAACAAATGAGAATCCCATATAAGCGGCAAGGAAGAAAGCAACGAAAAGCAAGACGAATGAAACGACTCCTTTCTTAATCGCTAGCCCGAAAAACAGCCCATCTACGAAAGCCAGGATTATGACAACTACACCATTAACATCCATTATATGTAATTATTAAGATGTACTATAAAAACATATCTATTTGTCTGACAATTTATCCAGCACCCTATTATTATCCTATTTCAAAATGATCATCGCCTGATGTATCCTGTTTGATAAAATGCAGAGGCTTCTCTGTTGCTTATTCGAAAAGGTTTTGCCATTGCCGGGCATTTA
>JAJYYD010000012.1 GCA_021801305.1 Thermoplasmata archaeon | reverse complement strand
ATCCGTCATCGTCCGAAAGCACCACAAAAGCGGTATAGTCTTCACCGGTTCTTGCATAAACTAGAAACAGATCTGCATAGGGGGCGTTTGTGATGAAGGTCTTCGAACCGTTCAGAACGTAATGATCACCCTTCTTCTCTGCATGGGTCTTCATGGCAAGGGCATCAGAGCCTGAAGATGGTTCAGTCAGGCATAGGGACCCAAGCCATTCCCCGCTTGACAGTTTTGGTACGTATTCCTTCCTTATGGCCTCAGAACCGTTCCTGTAAAGATTGTCAAGGCAGAGATTGCTGTGTGCCCCGAATGAAAGTGCAAGTGAAGGGGAGTAGTACCCCAGTTCCTCCTCAATTATGGCCTGGCTCTCATATCCCATTCCTGACCCTCCGTACTTTTCCGGAATGGTGGTCCCAAGGAAACCGGCTTTCCCCATTTTCCTGAAAACATCAATGGGAAAATAATCTTCACGGTCCATTCTTGAGGCTATATTTGAAACTTCACGCTTTGCAAATTCCCTGATACTTTCCCTGAATAAATTATATGTTTCAGCATCCTGCATATATTATGATCGCAATGACCCATTATATGTTTTGCCAGTGACTTTATTCAGGCTAAATCAACTTCTGGACTTCTCCGTCACACAGGATAATCCAATTAAGGCCATCATGCATGAATGCCCGGACCAAATTCCGATCTCATGATGTCACGTTTATCGGCTAATATGGGAATAATTCAGATATAATATTCATCAAGACAATATGGGAAAAAATAATTTGGTCTCAGGGTGAACTTATGGAAGAAGAGAAATACAAGAAAAAAGAGAATATTGACCTGAAAAACAGGGAGAAAGACAACAAACAGGAAAATAAAGAAAGCGACAGGGACAACAAGCAGGACAACAAGAACAGAAACCGGGACAACAAAAAATGAGGGGGGATGCAATCCTTCCTTTTTTGAAGAAAATGGCTGAAAACATTTAAAATAATGGTGTTTCTTGGAAAATATTTAAAATACTTATTCCTGGTTATAAAGTTGATCTTCATCTTATGTTTATAAGAGAACCAGATAGTCATTGGAGGTAATTAGAATGGAAACCATGAAATACCAGTGCAGGGACTGCAACCAGTCTTTTGAAACAAAGAGAGAGCTGGATGACCATATTGAAAGAAACCATGTTGCAATAGGGAACAAGACTGATAACAAGCAGAAGAACAAAGACAGCAAAATGGACGAAAAGATCAGGAAAAGAGAAGGAAAAACTGACAACAAGCTCAGGGACAGAGGAAATAAAACAGACAACAAAATCAGGGAAAGAGATACAAAGGCACAGGGCAAATAAAAACCCTCCCTATTCCAGAACCTGACCGTTTCATAATTCAGGGTTGAGGAATTATTCAATAAATCCTCATGTATCTATAAGATTGTAAATATTCAAAAAGCACAAGCTTAATTAAAAATATGCGATATACTTCCCGTCTATGTACCGCGATTGTGATACTCTATTTTTCAGACAGTATGGCTTGAGTGTGGAGAAACTGATTGCGGAAGTGGAATTAAAAGGTCGATTCTGATGTACATAATTGTTGAAGAGGAATATATAGCAAGAATTCCGCCGGAAATGCTTGGCGATGACTATGATGATGCCATTGTAAAAGTAGCCAGGGAATCGCTGGAAGGAAAACTTATCGATGTTTTTGATGAAAACAACAGCGACAGGCCTGCAGGAAAATGCTTTGTAGTGTCAATTACCGAAGTCAAGCGCCATGGAGATGGGGCAATCGTCCATGGAGATGGCGGGGTGTACCAGGCTGTAGCTTACAAGGCTCTTGCTTTTTATCCTGAAATGCAGGAAATAGTTGAAGGTTACATAACCTCCATAACCAAGCTGGGAGCATTTATTAAATTCGGACCATTTGAAGGACTTCTTCACCTGAGCCAGATCATGGATGACAGGATCGATATAGATCTTGATAACCAGAGACTTATCGGCAAGGATACAAAGAAGGATCTGAAAGCGGGAGACAAGGTCAGGGTCAAGATAGTAAACCTGAACCTGAATTCATCCAATGTCAGGGACAGCAGGATTGGTTTCACTATGAAACAGATGGGACTGGGCAAACTCCAGTGGCTTTACAAGAAAAAAATTGAGAATTAAGGTGTTTTAAATGAAGCAGGTAAACAGGGCATGCAAGAAGTGCAAGAGAATCACCATAGAAAAGAACTGTGCTTTCCATCCAGAGGAAAAGACGACGCCGGACTGGCTTGGTTTTGTCATAGTTACCGAACCGGCAAACTCAACCATAGCGATTAGGGCCGGAATTACAGAAAAAGGTGCCTATGCAATTAAAGTCAGGCAGTAAATTCATTGTTTCCGAGAAAATAAGAAAAGAGATATCTGAAAGTAATGGGGAGTTATGCTCTCCAGAAATTATTTTAAGCAGGTATGCCGGACGGACTATCTGTTCTGTCGGGGATGTGACAACAAGAAACCTCATTTCTGCCTCCGTTGATCTTTTTCTTCAGGTTGTGGACCTGAAAACAAAGAGGAAAAGCGACGGATCATTCAGCCATGTGGAAGGGTCTTTGAGTGTAGCAAATCCTCCCGGCGTTATTACGCATGACCTTTTTCTAGCAATCAGGAACGTATTCGAGGATGGCAGGAAGACAAGGATTGAGGTCGATGGAGAGGAGGACCTTGCAGTAATACCAATAATTTTTTATTCAAAATTGGATACAGTGATAGCTTACGGCATTCCGGACAAAGGCATGGCATGCCTCGAAGTGACACAATCATTAAAGGAAAAAATTGATGATCTACTGAAAAGGATGGATATAGAATGGCAGAAATAAAAATTGAAAGCAGTGTTGAAAACAAGCTGCTCAAGAGAACTGAGATAAGGTATACGGTCAATTACAAGGACTCACCCACACCGAAGAGGGACAGTATAAGAGATATGCTGGCAAAGAACACTGGTTCAAAAGCTGATCTTATCATTGTAGACAGCAACCTGCAGGGAACAGGACTTCACGCCCTGAAGGGATATGCAAAAATCTACAAGGACAAGGAGAGCGCGATGCTGTACGAACCTGATTACGAACTGTTCAGAAACAACCTGAAAACAAAGGAGACGAAAGCATAATGCAGAAAAGAGAGCTCTATACTATTGAAGGGGAGAAGCTGGTAAGAGCCAGAAGAACCTGCCCCAGATGCGGTGCTGGTGTCTATCTTGCTGAGCACGCAGACAGGTTCAGCTGCGGAAAATGCGGTTACACTGAAATAAGAAAGGAGCCGAAACAGGAGAAGCCAAAAACCGAGAAGGCCCCGGCTGCCGGAAAGAAGAAAACACAAAAATAGATCTTTTTTGGCCTGCTACTGGCAGGTCATTCAAAATTAACGGGTTTTATAATTAATACATGGAAGCAGAATTGATTGATGGTTTTCCACGGTATATTGAACTATCTGCCTCCATCCCGGAAAATATGAAAAATATGGTATTTTCTAAAACCACATAGGAAATGTTTGCAGGTTTCAAAGTTCTGAGATCATTCTGGTTGTTTCGCCTGCATTCTTCTCGATGTCCTTGTACCTGGTTTTCAGCATTTCCTTGGCCTCAGCGCTGAAAGTCTGCAGGTTTAGTATGTTCAGAAGGTGGGTGAGCTCTGAATCCAGCAGGGATACGAGTATACTCAGCTTCTCGACCTTTTCCGGTGAAACCTCTTTTCTCCGGGTGGATGCAAAACAGTCAAAATGTACTGATCCCGTCTTTGTAAAGGTAAATTTCTCCCCAGTCTTAACTTTCTTCCTGCATACGTAACATTCAAATTCTGCCATACTCACGTAATAATTAATTATTTAAAATGCTATTGCAAGACCATAGATGGAAAAACGGGGAACTGCAATCCTGCCACTTCATTACGGGCATCCGCCGGAATACCTGTACAGGAGGATGGTAAAGCTTGGCGGAATAGTCTGCGATCTCATTTCCGAGAAATTTGGAACTGAAACTCTTCTTGAGAAAATGTCAGATCCCTTCTGGTTTCATTCCCTGTCCCTTGCCATTGGTTTTGACTGGAATTCCAGCGGCACAACCACAGCCACTCTATCGGCCCTGAAAGAATACTATTCTTCCGGCAAGGGCGAGATTTCCATCATCGGTGGAAAAGGGAAAAAGATGGGAAATGTCAGGGAAGAATTAAGGACAGCTGAATCTCTGGGATTTTCAGATGATAGCCACCTTTCCAGGATTTACGCCACCTCAAAGAGGGTTGCAAGAATTGACCAGAACCTTCTCCAGGACAGCTACGACCTGTACCTTCACTTCATAATACTTGACGGAAAACATAGATGGTCCATAATTCAGCAGGGATTGAACAGTGAATCAAGGCTTGCCCGCAGGTATCACTGGTCCTGGGCCAGCAAAAGAGAATTTCTTGACGATGGAAGGTATGGCCTTTCAGGATTCGAGCAAAAGATCAGTATACTGGATCTCTCCTCTTCAGCCAGTGAAAGAAACCGGAAAAGCATGCTTGAATTAGCAAGGGAAAATCCACAGAAATTCTATTTCAGCCTTGCCAGGGACAGCCAGAGAACACTGGATTCATTCAACGATGGGCAGAAGGTCCTGAACATGGATTACAGGATTGACTGGAACAGGATGAGGGAACTGTATGAATATCAGCCACAAGATTTTCAATCCCTCATGGATTTCAGGGGAGTAGGAAAATCAACCCTCAGGGCTCTATCCTATCTGGCCGAAATCATATACGGTGAATCCCCCTCATATGAAGACCCGGTGAAATATTCATTTGCCCTTGGGGGAAAGGACGGGGTTCCCAAACCTGTCAATACACACGATTATGATCTGGCCATAGAATTCTATAATGAAGTTTTAAGTGGAACTCCTGAGAAAAAGGTTGTTTTGGAAAAGCTATCCAAATCCCTGGCCAAATACAGCGCAAGCAAAACCGGGGTAAAGTAGAATCCCCTTCTTCATGCCTGTATGGCATGCATTGGCGTGGTGGATCATGAATCTAGATATTGTTATATACAAATAAGCACTGATATAAGGATAATCTGACATGGAAGAGACGGACGTTGTTAATTTCAGGGTAGAGGACCAGCTTAAGTTTCTCGATCCAATAATTGCAAAATGGTTCAATTCAAAATATGAGGGACTTACTGAGCCGCAGTCAAAGGCAATCCCCCTGATTCACCTTAAGAAGAATGTCCTGGTTTCCAGCCCTACAGGTACTGGAAAAACCATGACTGGATTCCTTGCAATCCTGAATGAGCTTTTCCTTATGTCAAGGGAAGACAAGCTTGAAGACAAAATATACTGCCTTTATATAAGCCCGCTTAAGGCACTGGCAAATGACATTACAAAAAACCTGAACACTCCCTTAAATGAGATATACGAGATAGCAAAGGATCAGGAGGTCAATCTTCCGAAAATAAGGGTGGCAGTGAGATCCGGAGATACATCGCAGAGTGACAGGCAGAAAATGCTCAGGAAACCGCCACATATACTCATAACTACGCCTGAATCCTTTTCCCTGGCCCTCTCCGCACCCAAGTTCAGGGAGAAGTTCAAGGATCTCAAATACGTGATACTGGACGAAATCCATGAAATCTCGGCAACCAAGAGGGGAGCCCTTCTTTCCGTGAATCTTGAACGTCTTGAATCCGTTGCAGGATCGCCATTTGTCAGGATTGGGCTTTCAGCAACACAGGCGCCACTGGACAAAATTGCCACTTACCTGTGCGGCTATGATGGCGATAAGCCAAGAGATTTCACCATAATCGATGTTGATACCAAGAGGTTCCTTGACCTGAGCACAATAACGCCCGTAAACGATCTCACCAGGACAAGCTACGAGGTTGCCAATGACAGGATGTATGACATACTTGTAAAGCTCATAAACGAGCATAAGACAACCCTTGTTTTCACGAACACCAGGAGCGGAACAGAGCACGTGGCCATGAGGCTGAAGGCAAGGGGAATTGATGAGATAGAAGCGCACCATTCCTCACTTGGAAAGGATACAAGGCTTGAGGTCGAACAGAAACTCAAGAATGGAGAATTGAAATGCGTCATCACATCCACATCCCTGGAGCTGGGAATAGATATCGGATATATTGATCTTGTTGTCCAGATAGGAAGCCCCAAATCCGTTTCGAAGGGACTGCAGAGGATAGGCAGGTCAGGCCACAGCATCAACGAGCTTTCAAAGGGCCGGTTTCTTATCTTTGAACTTGATGATCTTGTGGAGACTTCAGTTCTTACGAAGGCCGCATATGACCGGGAGATAGACAAGGTCGTGATACCGGAGAATTCGCTTGACGTACTCTCCCAGATACTTGTTGGAATGTCCCTCGAGAAGGTGTGGAAACTTGACGAGGCTTACAATCTCGTGAGGCAGTCCTATTCATTCCACACATTGCCGTGGGAAGATTACATGGCCACAATAGACTACCTTGCCGGAAAAATAGAGGACAGCACAATATATTCCAAGATATGGCTTGACAGCGAGGAACAGACATTCGGAAAGAAGAAGAGCAGCAGGATGATCTATTTCATGAATGTTGGAACCATTCCGGAAGAGGCTGATTACCAGGTCATAAGTGAAAGGGGGAGAAACCTGGGGCAGCTCAGCGATAAATTCGTGGAAAGGCTTAGACAGGGTGACATATTTGTCCTGGGTGCAAAAACGTATATGTTCCTGCGATCAACAAAAAACAGGGTATACGTTAAGGACGCCACAGGAATGCGGCCAACAGTTCCCTCATGGACAGGTGAAATGCTTCCGAGGAGCTATGACCTTGGTGTGCTCATAGGAAAATTCAGGTCTGAGATGGTTTCCAGGATAAAGACAGGCAAGGATCAGTCAGCATGGCTCAAGGAGAACTACCATGTGGACCAGTTCGGGGCAAACAGTATTGTCTCCTACATTGACTCACAGTCAAAGTTCAATGTTCCAACTGACGAGAATCTTTTCATTGAAGGCTATATCGACAAGGAAGGATTATACAGCATAATATTCCACATACCGCTGGGCAGGAGGATCAATGACGCACTATCAAGGGCCTATGCCCAGGCAATATCTGCAAAATATTCCATGAATACAAGGATAACAGTCACGGACGACGGGTTCATGATAACAAACGAGAAAAAAATACCCATAAGTGCCGTTCCCCAGCTCATTACTGAGAATAATTTTGAGGAGATAGTCAGGAGGTCCATAGCAAATACAGAAGTATTCAAGCAGAGATTCAGGCACTGTGCAGCCCGGTCCCTCATGGTTTTGAGGAAATACAAGGGATATGATATCTCAGTGGTAAGGCAGCAGCTCAGGAGTGACAAGGTTTTGAAGCTTCTGGGACAGATGGACAATTTTCCGGTAATCAAGGAGACATACCACGAAATCATGAACGACATGATGGATGTGCCACGCGCAAAGGAATACATCAGGAACGTCATTGAGGCGGGAAAGTACAGGATAAAGGACTACGCCGCTGAAACCAGCCCGTTCTCGTATGGACTCATACTCGCCGGTGTATCTGACATGGTGCTGATGGAGGACCGGACAAAACTCCTCAAGGAGCTGCAGTCAAAGATACTTGACAAAATTTATGGTGAAAGGGATGTCCATTTCATACTCAACGACATGAAGCTTGTTGAGTCGTATTTCGCGGCGAAAACCCCAAGAATTTCTGATGAGGAAAGCTATATGGACTTTGCATCCCATTTCCTTTATTTTGACCCCTTCAGGAACAGGGTGAACTCTCCTTTCCCTTATTCCGATACAGGTGTAACAGACATTTCAGACAAGCTCATTCATGAAGACAGGATAATCAGCGCTTTTGTCAGGGGCGTCCAGTGGATCAGCCGCGACTATTACAGTTTTTTCAGGGAGCATTTCAGAAGGGAGGTTGAACTGGACGCAACAGACAGGAAAGTCCTGGAACAGTGCAATGAGAAAACTTTCAATGAAATAAAGCACCATGTTGAAATCAGCGACGAGGCCCTGAAAAACTCATTGAACAGGCTTGAACAGGCCTATCTTGTGAGGAGGAAAAACAGGGGAGGCCTTTCGACATTTATCATCAACGATCTGGAAAATACAGGTTCCCTGACCATGGATGAGGCACTTCTCAAGATTCTTGGATCATACGGGCCGCTCACCATGGACGAGATCCTGATCAAGCTTCCCCTTTCCGAGGAGGAGATAAAAGCCTCACTTCAACCCCTTGTGGATTCGGGCCTGGTAATTTTTGATTACATTACACCAGTGTTTTCGAAGCAGTACATGATCAGGTCGGACCTGGAGAATATCCTTGGAACAAGCACGGAGAATCCACTGAAGGACCGCGTCATGGCCATAACCGAAACCGTGAATTCCACAGAGGAGTATTTCCAGAAATATGGATATGCCATGAATACTGACAACATCAGGTCAAGATTTTCAGGCTTCATGGATTCTGATTTGGACGAACTCATCAAATCCGGCAGGGTATATCGTCTCAAGGCCATAAAGAACAGGCTTTGCTATATTTCAAGGTGGCTCATGGAATCACTGCATTCTCTCAGGCATGATGACGGAGGGAAACAGGAGAAGGAGATTTATGAACTCATATCAGAAGGTTATGGAAAGGAATCTGAACTGGTCAAGAGAACCTCCATTGATGCAAGATCCATAAGGCAGGTATTCAGGAACCTGGAATTCAAGCTATGCATAACAAAGGGGCCGGAGAACGCCTACTATCCGGTTATGGGGCTTGAACCGGTAATGGAGAGGCACGAGGCGCTCCAGAGAATAATAGGCGCATATGGACCCATATCAACTGGAGAAATGTCACACTGGTTCTGGTTCTATCCCGGTGAAACACTGAAGGGGCTTGACCTCAAGCCCGTATATTTCAAGAATGATCTGTATTACGGGGAACCTGTGAAGGCTTCGGGCCAGGATGCCATAATTCTTGACATAAATGATCCGGCATCAATATATTTCGAGAGAATATACATGAGGGAGGCTGACTTCAACTCAAGGTTCATACTCCGGGGAGAAGAGATAGCAACCTTCTTCATGGACAGGGGCGACTCAGCCATATGGATTAGCAACCTTATAATGAACAGGGAAAACGTTTCAGGCGAGATCCTGAAATATTTCTTCTCGAATTCCGCTGCTCTAGGGGTAAATGCAATAGTCATAGAGAACTGCAGGGAACAGTTTTCCACCCTATCAGACTACCACGGTTTCAGGTGGGTAGACAATAACCTGTGCCTTGGCAACATGCAGATTTCAGATCTCACTGCTCCTGATCTCTTCAGGACCGTTATGACCAGGTCATCCCAGAAGAAAGGAGAGGATCGCCTGACATACCAGTTCCTGAAAGACCAGATACTGGGATTCCGGACGGAGTTCGAATCTTCATATGCAGGCATAAGGAACACCCAGGTCCAGAATTATTTCCAGTCAAATCTCATATTCACTTTTAACGGTCCCTTCGGAACAGCTGCAATGGCTCCAATAGAAACTGTTTCACTTTATAGATCAATACGGAACGCTGAGATGGATGATCATGACCAGAGAGTCCTCCGGGCAGTCATGGAAATTGGTCCCGCCTCTGAATCTGAAATAATAAATTACC